>NZ_JCAALU010000014.1:0-261707 GCF_059609455.1 Paenibacillus liaoningensis | reverse complement strand
GCTTTGTCAACTTAGTGACAAAAGCTCGTTTCGCGAAGAAATATAAGCATTATGATGAGCGACATGCCTCATTCATTCTTATATTTCAAGCGTAAACGGCTTTGCCAACTTAATGGCAAAAGCTCGTTTCGCGGAGAAATATAAGCATTATGATGAGCAGCATGCCTCATTCATTCTTATATTTCAAGCGTAAACGGCTTTGTCAACTTAGTGACAAAAGCTCGTTTCGCGAAGAAATATAAGCATTATGATGAGCGACATGCCTCATTCATTCTTATATTTCAAGCGTAAACGGCTTTGCCAACTTGATGGCAAAAGCTCGTTTCGCGAAGAAATATAAGCATTATGATGAGCGACATGCCTCATTCATTCTTATATTTCAAGCGTAAACGGCTTTGCCAACTTAGTGGCAAATGCTCGTTTACGCCCTTTTATACCAAGTGTGTACGCACGAATATGTCCTCATACCCATTGTACAAACATTTGGTCCCGCCTATGCCTGGAGCGGCTGCTCCCGCCATAAAAAAACTCCCGCCCTGCATCAAGGCAGAAGGGAGCGGCAGGTCGCTATTGGTCGGTCTCTATTTGGCCATGCTTCGTCATAATGACCGCTTTTCCCCGCACCTTAATGGCTGAAGTATGATCCGTGAATTGTACGATCAGCACTTCGTTGCGATCCAGCTTTTCGGTGTGATGAAACTTCGTATCTTGCCCGCGGGTCAGCCCGATAACCTGTACCCCTTGATCCTTCGCCTTAATGACGATAAAATCGCTGTTTGTCGGCTCCATTCTCCATCCCCCTTGTCGTTCCTCTCTGATAGACAGGTCGTTTATAAGTGTCACACTTATAAACGCATATCTACTTAAAAAGCGCCCGAACGCTAACGTCCGGACGCCGATTTAACGAATGCTGCTGTTAGTTGGATACGAGATCCTTAAGCGATTTGCCTGGCTTGAAAGCCGGGATTTTGCTAGCCGGAATATCAATTTCCAAACCGGTTTGCGGATTGCGTCCTTTACGAGCTTGACGCTCGCGAACCTCGAAGTTGCCAAAGCCAACAAGTTGGACTTTGTCGCCGCCTTGAAGCGCATCAGAAATGGCATCAAATACAGCATCAACTGCTTTAGTCGCATCTTTCTTGGACAGATCGGATAATTCAGCAACCTTGTTGATCAAATCCGTTTTATTCATTCGTTTCACCTCCCTATTAGGCAAATGAAGAGTCATCTTATCCCTCTTATTAACGGAATTACCTAAAAATATACATGCCATAGTTTTCTATGCATTTACCAAACCTATAGTAATACAGCCGTTTAGCAATTTCAAGTATTTCAGCGTGTTTCAGCATTTTTTCACGATTCTCATTAAAATCAGCTAGCCATTTCGGCGTTTGTTCAGATGAATGAACGTAACGGCGAGCGCCAAAACGAGCACGACACCTTTAATAATATCATTGGAATAATACTGCACCTTCATCATCGTCAAACCGTTCAATAGCACCCCGATCAGCAGCGCTCCAAAAAAAGTACCAATCACATTCGGCTTGCCCGCGCCAAACACGGAATATCCAACAAATACGGCCGCGACGGCCTCCATCATCATAGGCGCTCCAGCGTCAATTTGCCCGGTTCCAACACGTGCGGCAAACAATACCCCGCCAATCGCAGCAAAGACCCCTGAAGCCACATAGGCGGCTGTACGAATGCGGCGAACGCGGATGCCGGACAAGCGTGCTGCTTCTTCATTGCCGCCTGTCGTTTGCATTTGACGTCCCCATTTGCTGTATTTGAAAAACAGATGGACGACTATAACAGCGATGACCATCAAAATAACAGGCACCGGAATTTGGCCGATTTTGCCTTGCCCCAGCCATAGGAACGAGCTGTTGAAAACGCCTGGCGCAGTCGAGCCGTCAGGCATCGGCATATTGTTGTAGATCGAGTAGCCCTTCGTATACGTTTTGTGAATGCCGGCAACAATGTACATCACAGCAAGCGTAGCGAGCAGATCCGGAATCCGGATGCGCACGATGAGCAGCGCGTTAAGCAGCCCTACCAAGGCGCCGATCGCGATTGCCACGATAAGCACAACAACAAGCGGCTGCTCAAACCACACCATCATAGCGGCGGTTACAACCGTCGTCAGCGACACCGTCGAGCCTACCGACAAGTCAAAGCCGTCTACTGTCAGCGAAAAGGTTACGCCAATCGCAACAAAGGTCACGATAGAAATCGAACGCAAAATATCAGAAAGATTGGCATAAGTGAAAAAATGCTCATCCCATAATGAGAAAAATAAGATGACAATTGCAATAACGATGAGCGAGCCATATTTAAATAAAAAGCTTGAAAACTTCTCCATTACACCGTTTCATCCTTTCCACCGCTGGCATATAGCATCAGCTTCTCCTGCGTCGCTTCACCGCGTCCAAACTGCTTGACGAGCTTCCCGTCGCACATGACCATAATCCGGTCGGCAATCCCGATCGCCTCGGCAAATTCACAGGTCAAATATACAATAGCTTTTCCTTGGGTTGCGAGTGTTCCGATTATTTTGAAAATGTCGCTTTTGGCGCCAATGTCTACACCTTTTGTCGGCTCATCAAACAAATACACGCTTGCGCCGGTAGGCAGCCATTTGCCAATGGACACCTTCTGCTGGTTCCCCCCGCTCAAATGCGCGACCTTCTGCTCTGGCGAGGAGGTTTTGACGCCAAGCCGCCCAATTACAGCTTCAGCATTATTCGTCTCGCGTTTCCCTGACAAAAAGCCGAGCTTGGATAGCACACCCAAAATCGGCAAGCTGAGATTGTTTTTAACCGATTCCTCTACCAAAATCCCCTGCTTGCGGCGCTCCTCCGGCACAAGCACAAGCCCGCCTTTAAACGCATCCGCTGGCGAAGCCAGATTGACGGCCTGTCCATTTACGCTTACCGTACCGCCATCCGCTTTGTCTGCACCAAACAGCAGACGGGAAAGCTCCGTTTTTCCCGCCCCTACAAGGCCGACTATCGCAACGATTTCACCGCTCTTCACATCAAAGCTGACATCCTTAACCTGATGTCCCCGCTGAATGCCGTTTACGTTCAGGAGCGGCTTCCCAATTGTCGCATCCAGCTTCGGATACTCCTCCTCGAACACTCGTCCGAGCATGGCGTGGACGACGTCCTGCATCGTCATGGCGGCTGCAGCCTCGGTAACGATCCTCTCTCCATCACGCATAACGGTTACACGATCGCAAATTTGGAATATTTCCGGCAAGCGGTGGGAAATGAATACGATGCCGATACCTTCTGACTTAAGCTGGGCAATAACACGGAATAACCGCTCCGCTTCTTCCAAACTCAAAGGGGCGGTCGGTTCATCAAAAATGACATATTTGGCTTTCTCGGTCAGCAAGCGCGCAATTAATACGAGCTGTTTTTCTGCAAGCGTCAGCTCTCCTGCCTTCCTCCGAACGGGAATACGCGCACCTAAACGAGCCAGAGTTTCCTCTGCCTCCTTCTCCAGCTTGCTCCAGTTCAGCCACGCCTTGCTTCCTTTCGCCGAAATGCGATCCAGCATGACATTCTCCACTACGCTAAGCTGTGCAACCAGTGCGGTATCAACCTCCTGATAAACACAATGGATGCCCAATGACTTGGCATCCCCTGGCGAACTGATATGAGCTTGCTGTCCATCGATTACGATGGTTCCTTCATCCTGGCTGTAGGCCCCTGATAAAATTTTCATCAGCGTGCTTTTGCCCGCGCCATTGGCGCCAAGCAGCGCATGGACCTCACCGCTTTGCAAGATAAAATCAACATTCCGGAGAGCGGGAATGCCGGAAAAAGCTTTCCGGATTCCCTTCATTTGCAATTGTTTGTTTGCACTCATCGTTTGCATCTCTCCATCCCTGCATGTGCATATTGCTTAGGGCAAGCCCTTATTTCAATGCTTCCAAATCTTTCATCCAATCCTCATAACCTTGTGTGCTGCTTCCCCAGCCTTCTACATGCTCGGAAAGTTGTGTAGTGCTGACTTTCTCTTCTGGCAACGCATCACGGTGAACGTATACCGGCTCCAGAACGACTAAAGGCTCATTTGCATCGCCTTTGAATTCTTTGTACAAAATACGAACTTGTACGCGGCCGATATCTTTAGGATCAACAGCTGCCGAAGCGACCCAAGGGCTCGTTTTGTCTTGAATCATTTGCAGATCCTCATCGCTCATGTCGATGCCGTATACTTTAATTTCTGTACGGCCAGCTTGCTGAATAGCACGGGAAGCGCCTTTTGCAAACTCATCCCAAGCCGCCCATACTGCTGTAATATCGCCTTTGTTCGGGTATTGGCGCAAAATGGCTTCCATCTGCGATTGCGTATCAAGCGCCGGGTTGTTGGCATTACCGAAAGCGGCAATTTCTTTAATGTCAGGATATTTCTCTTGGAACTGCTTGTAGGCCACTTGGCGGCGCTCCATTGGCGCAAAGCCTGCTACCCATACTTTAACGATATTGCCTTTGCTGCCAGCATCTTTAGCGAGCTGCTCCAGCGTAATTTCAGCCATTTTCTGGTCATCCTGCTGCAATACAGGCACGCCATCCACTTTCACATCTGCATCGAATACGACAACAGAAATGCCTTGCTCTTTCGCTCTTTTAATTCCCGCTTCGAGCGCCGCAGCTTGTCCATGGTCAATCAAAATGCCGTCAAAGCCTTGGTTAATTGCTGCATCAAGGTTAGAGGACATTTTCGCCAAGTCATTGTCGGATGCGAAAACCGTTACTTCTCCGCCAAATTTTTGAGCTTGCTCTTTCACCCCTTCTACATATTGAGATGAAAAGGTTCCTGTATTAAATTGCATAACAAGCGCAAGTTTTTTACCCTTTAATGCTGCCAAATCGCTGCTTCCGCCAGCTGCATTGTCTGCTGTAGCTTCAGCTGATGCTGTCGGCGAGGCCGATGCTTCACCTGCCGGCGCATTGTTTTTTGCCGCTCCGCAAGCCGATATTACCAGCAGTACCGCAGCTAGAAAAATTGTTAACGAAAGCTTACCCCATTGTTTCATGTTCTTTCCCTCTCCCCATCTCATGTCTCTATCATCAGTGTATTGCTTCTTTGCAATCATATCATTTTATCCCACTATGTCAATCGGAATTTAGTATATTGTCGAAAAAAATCGTTTGACGCGACAATTGTCATTATAGTAACGCTTTTCAAAAATTGCAACCTCATTTTAATAGCTGCAATTGCCCGAGCACCAACCGCCGCAAATGCAAAGCAGCCGCTGCTTGAAAGCCCGTTAGGCCTTTCAAGCAGCGGCTGTATTCAACTATGTCCGAATGCTTTACAAAATTATGGCGATCAGGCCACCGGAACCCTCGTTAATAATCCGGCCCAGCGTTTCCTGAAGCTTGTAACGCGCGTTGTCCGGCATCATCGCAATTTTGCCCTGAATGCCTTCTCTTACGAGCGAATGCAGCGAGCGGCCGAAAATGTCGGACTCCCAAATTTTGATGGGATCGCTCTCGAAATCCTGCATCAAATAACGTACGAGCTCTTCGGTCTGCTTCTCCGAGCCTATAATCGGCGCAAATTCCGATTCCACATCGACGCGGATCATATGGATAGATGGAGCTGTTGCTTTCAGCCTTACGCCGAATCTTGAGCCTTGGCGAATGAGCTCCGGCTCCTCGAGCGCCATCTCTGCAAGCGTCGGAGCTGCAATGCCGTAGCCCGTCGCCTTAACCATTTCCAGCGCTTCGGCGAATCGGTCATATTCCCGCTTCGCGTGGGAAAATTCCTGCATTAGCTGAAGCAAATGATCTTTGCCGCGAATTTCTACGCCGACCACTTCCATCAAAATCCGGTCATACAGCTCATCCGGCGCATACAGGTCGATCTCGGCTACGCCCTGCCCCATATTCATGCCGCTGAGTCCCGCCCGGGCGATAAAGTCGTAATCCATAAACTGCGCGACTACCCGGTCCACATCCCGTAAACGGCGAATATCCTTTACCGTATCGCGGACCGAGTTTTCATAGTTGCTGCGCAGCCAGTGATTTTCATTAAGTACCATTACCCAGCTTGGCAGATTCACATTGACTTCATGAACAGGGAACTCGTAAAGCACTTCGCGCAGTACCGAAATAACTTCCTCTTCCCCCATCGTTGCTACGCTGAGCGTAATGACCGGAATATCATATTTCGTTTGAAGCTCGGAGCGCAGCTGCAGCGCTTCCTCGCTGCGTGGACGCGTCGAGTTAATAATCAGCACAAACGGCTTGCCTACTTCCTTCAGCTCGCTGATGACCCGCTCCTCGGCCTCTACATAGGAGCTGCGTGGGATTTCTGCGATAGAACCATCAGTCGTTACGACTACGCCTAATGTAGAGTGCTCCTGGATGACTTTGCGCGTGCCGATTTCCGCTGCTTCCTGGAAAGGAATCGGATCATCGAACCACGGCGTTGTAATCATCCGCGGCCCATTTTCATCCTCATAGCCTTTCGCACCTTCTACCGCATAGCCGACGCAATCGACCAGCCGTATATTTACTTCCAGCCCTTCGGCTACTTTCAATTGCACCGCTTGGTTTGGCACAAATTTTGGCTCGGTTGTCATGATGGTTTTGCCCGCGGCGCTTTGCGGCAGCTCGTCTACGGCTCGTATACGATCAGCCTCACTCGTAATGTTAGGGAGCACCACCGTTTCCATGAACCGCTTAATGAACGTTGATTTGCCCGTCCGGACAGCCCCTACAACACCGAGGTAAATATCCCCACCGGTACGTTCGGCTATGTCCTTGAAAATGTCTACTTTCTCCACTGAATATCCCCTCCCAATTGATTTCCCGGTTCGCCGCCTTCCACCGGACAAGAGGGCAGGCCAGCGACGCAACTCGTACAGCTTTTAGGACTAGTAATATCCTATTGTTCCAACTCTCCGATTATGACGATTGTTATGAAATCTTTTAAAGCTTCTTTCACGTTCTTGCCCTTCCAAGATTGAGTTATATGAGAAATGCCGCTGCAGTATGCCAATACAGCAAAAAATCCTCCAAACCGATTCTTGAGGAATCAAGCTTGGAGGATGCCAAAATCATAGCCTATGAACATCAATTGATATGAAATTTACGATACCGCCTGCGGCTGCCCGTCCACCCAATTATAGACGGGAGCCTTTACTGGCACAAATACATCCCGCTCGACCAACAGCCTGCGCAGGTCGAAATCGGCGGCGAAGGACGTTTCGCCATCCTTCTGGATCGCCTGCATGAGATCAGGGCCATAATCCGCATAAATCTGGCCTTTCTCGTCCAGCATTGCCGCCATCGTCAAGCCTGAGTAGCTGCTGACAATCGTAGGCGCTTTTTTGCCAAGCAAATTGTAATCCACATAATAAAAGCCCGGGTAAGCCTCGTCGCCCTTCGGCAGCTTGCCCGCATTAGCAGTGGAATACGCCTGCACCCAGCTCGAAATATCGTTAATCTGCTGATAAATGCGCAAATCCATCAATCGAACTTTAGGATCTGTTTCTTCATCCGTAATTAAAAAATAAAAATTGCCGCCCTTCTCAAATGCCGCGGACGGAATGTCACCCAAATACCCTTTTCCTTGCAGCGGAACGAAATCAAGGATGAACTTCTCATATAACGGCGTTTCAGGCGTGCTATTCTTAATTGGCAGTACACCCGTATCTGCCTTATACTCATCAATTGCGGCCTGTACATTGCGGACCGCCTCTTTCGGAGCGCCTTGATTTTGCGATAGGCGATCATTCGGATACATGCATCCAGTTAACACCAGCAGCACGGCGGCAGCTGCCAGCAGCGCTGCCCTCCGCGCCCATAGCCCGCGGCTAACTGGATGCGCA
The DNA here is from genome assembly GCF_059609455.1 of Paenibacillus liaoningensis. Lineage (NCBI taxonomy): Bacteria > Bacillati > Bacillota > Bacilli > Caryophanales > Paenibacillaceae > Paenibacillus > Paenibacillus liaoningensis. The sequence continues at coordinate 253,852 of NZ_JCAALU010000014.1, read as the reverse complement.
AGCACGAAATTAAACATTTTAACGCGTCCCCCTATCTCTCCAGCCTTACCAAAGCTTATCATCTTCCTCGGCCTGTTTTGCCAGCTGCCTAAGCACCGCTGCGCGCAGCGGGTCCATCGGAATTTCGGCCTGCACCTTGCCTTTCACGCGCGCCTGGCAAGACAGCCGTATGCCGTCTTCCATGCCTGCAAGCTTGCGCCGTTCTACATCACCGATTGGCATCAGCTCGCTGCCTGGCTTTACTTCCATTTTGCACATAAAGCAAGCGGCATTGCCATCGCAGCGCGTTCTTACCGCAATACCCGCTTGTCTTGCAGCGTCCAGCAGCGTTGTACCAGGGCGCACCTTAATGGTTTTGCCAGCAGGCAGAAACGTCACCTCGGCGCTCATATCAGCTGCCCTACCCGCTGCTCCGCAATCCAGCGGCGCACTTCCGCTTTCAGCGCTGCACTGAGCTGATTGCAGCTTTCCAATTGCTCTAGCGCTGGTTTATGGCGGGCTTCATCCTCGCAATACGCTTCAATAATCAGTTCATAACGATCTGGACGATCACGAAGCACATTAAACCATAGCTCATGGGCCAGCGGCACAACAGACACGGTCGCAGCGGGTGCAGAGCCGCCTCTGCCAACCTTTATCTGCTCTGCGTAAGGCAGCAGCAGCGAACGCACCTGCGTCTCGTAGCAGCTGTCGTGTGCTCGCACAACAAATCCGCCTACAAGCTCAACGGGTACCCCGTCGATGAGATAGTGGCTCAGCCTGGAACGGTAAATACCCGTCTCATCCAATACAGGCATATCTGTGGAAAAAGGCTGCAGCAAGGCATGAAGACGAGCGACGTCAGCCTCATCGGTGTATAAATCCAAATCTCTAGGTTCGCTGTTCAGCGCCGTGCCTCTCAGCATAAGCCCTGCGCTGCCCCCAACGATCCAAGGAGCACCGCTTCCGGCTGTCAGCTGGGCAATGGAGGTTAACACTTGCTCGATTTGTCCTCTAATGCTCATCACTTGCACTTCCTTCATCAAATTAATGGCGGCGCACTCTACTCTATCAACTCCAACTACCCGTTAAAGCAGCAAATGACGAGGTGGTGAAACTTATAAATGCTTATATTTTAAAAATAAGGCTTGTTAACCGCTTTAATGTTCACATCAACCGACTTTACAATCGCCTGGCAAGCAAGGCGATAGCCTTCTTCAAACTCTTCCGGGTCCATACGATCCCATTCCTGATCCGTTATCCCTTCAAGCCCGCTAGCCCCTTCAATCACATGACAGCGACAACGGGCGCAGGTGCCCCGTGTGCAAGAGAAAGCAAAATCCACATTATGCTTCATGGCCAAATCCAGCAGCGACAGCCCGTCCTCCGCTTCTACAATCGCCGTTTTCGTTCTCCCCGTAAGCTCAATCATAAACGCAACCGTCCCCTTCTCTATCTGGATGTATGTATGCCCCTCGAATAACCGTTAAATAATGGAAATGACTCCGCAAATAAAACCAATGACCAGCAAAACAAAAGCAATCAGCGATAAAATAAATTTGACGATCCCCTTCGTCTTAATCCGGGCAAATGTAATGATAACCGCCGAAATGGCCATTAAGCCGATGCCGATCAGCGAAACCCACATTTTCATCATAGCATCCATAGTCGACTCTTCTCCCACTCTTCACCAATGTAATAAATGCAACCCATATTATATCATTGACTGCAAAAAAGGACAAAAGGCGCAAAATTGCCGCTGCGGAATCGCTCCGCTGCAGCAAAGCTTTGCGCTTTTGCCCAAATATAAGGATTTGTTACTTCTTGATCATCATTTTGACAAGCGATTCCATGCTGCCCATATTCATGCCGGTCGCCTTAACGGCTTTGACAATATCGTTTATAGTCGATTCCGCAACAGGCACCTTCGCCATCTCTGCCACTTGCTTGATCAGCTTGCGTAGTTCGGCTTCGTTCTGCATTGTCGAATCCGTTACACCGCTGGCCAGCTTCTTGACCGAGTTTTCGGAAATATTTTTGCCCGTTTTTTTATTGATTGCGCCGAGCACGTCTTTTGAAATATTTTTTCCCATGCACTAACCTCCCATCGCAATCGCTTCAGCTCGTTGCTCTTAAGCTTTAGCTCCGATGGGATATCATATGAGCAAGGAAATCGTTTGGTGTAGGCGCCTGTCTTAGCCGATGCTTTCAATCTCATGGGTTTTTAACCGGCCCATAAGATGCTCAACGGCTGCTTTTGGCGAAAACTCCTCAAACAGCACCTTATACAATTGCGCGGTAATCGGCATTTCAACCTCATAGCGCTTCGCCAGCTCATACGCGGCACGCGTCGTACGCACGCCTTCAACGACCATGCCCATCTTGGTGAGCACGTCGCCAAGCGGCGTACCATCCGCCAGCATATGCCCCGCACGCCAGTTGCGGCTGTGCTGGCTCGTACAAGTAACGACCAGATCGCCAACGCCGGCAAGCCCAGCGAAGGTGAGCGGATTGGCGCCCATGGCAGCGCCTAAGCGTCCAATCTCTGCAAGGCCTCGCGTCAGCAGTGCCGCTTTGGCGTTATCGCCGAAGCCGAGCCCGTCGGATAAGCCAGCACCGAGCGCGATAATATTTTTAATCGCGCCAGCTACTTCAACGCCTACGACATCCGGATTCGTATATACGCGAAAATCGGAGCTCATGAAAGCATCCTGTGCTTGCTCGGCAGCTTTCATGTCCGCCGAAGCGACAACAACGGTTGTAGGCTGGCGTTTTATGACTTCCTCCGCATGGCTCGGGCCAGACAGCACCACAATTTGCTCAGTTGTACGGCCTAGCTCTTCGGAAAGCACCGTCGTCATCCGCTTCAGCGTATCGGCTTCAAAGCCTTTTGTCGCATGGACGCAAAGCGTCTGAGCTGGAAGATAAGGAGCAGCCTGCTTCGCCACTTCCCTCATGGCGCCGGATGGAGCAACGAATAGGGCAAGCTCCGCTCCGCTGAGCGCTTCTTGCAAGTCGGTCGTTGCCTTAAGACCTTCAGGAAGCGTTACGCCTGGCAAATATTTAGCATTCATGCGGCTTTCATTGATGCCGCTAGCCTGCTCCGCATTACGCGTCCACAACAGCACCTCATAGCCGTTGCGAGCCAGAACGGAAGCAAGCGCTGTTCCCCAGCTTCCCGCTACAAGCACCGCAGCGCGGCGCGCTTGTTCGGTCTTTGCTTTTGCCATATTGGACTCACATTCCTTTCTTTGCGCCAAGCTTGTTCTCCGTTCCCTTCAGCAGCTTCACAATATTCGCCTTATGACGAACAAACGCGAAAACGCATAATACAAGGCTCGCGCAAAGCAGCGGCAAAGAGTAAGTAAGCAAAGCAATAAAGATCGGCGTCAATGCTGCGAACAGCAAGGAACCAAGCGATACGAAGCGCGTAATGGCAATAGCAAGTATAGCGACGATACCCGCAAGCAGCGCTGGCAAGAAAGCAAGCGTTAAAATGACACCAACGGTTGTCGCGATGCCTTTGCCGCCTTTAAAACGAAACCAAATCGGCCAGTTATGGCCAATAATGGCTGCAAGGCCGCATAAAGCAGGCGTCCAGCTTGCCGCGTCGCCTCCGCTGAGCCACTCTCCCAGCAGTACAGCTACTACCCCTTTTGCAATATCCAGCAAAAAGACCGTAATACCCGGCCCTTTACCAAGCACGCGAATCGTATTCGTCGCCCCGGCATTGCCGCTGCCATGCTCGCGAATGTCAATGCCTTTCAGCCATTTCGCGATGACGATGCTGAATGAAACGGAACCTAATAAATAACTGATAATAACTGCAATGGCTGAGTACAGCACGCCTCTTCTCCCCTAATCCTCGTCTGACTTGCGACGTGTAAATAACCGTAGCGGCGTGCCTTCGAAATTAAACGCTGCCCGTATTTTATTTTCCAAATAACGCTCATATGAGAAATGCATCATCTCTGGCTCATTGACGAAAATGACAATCGTCGGCGGTTTTGTCGCCACTTGTGTCACATAGTTGATTTTCAGACGTTTGCCTTTGTCGGTTGGCGGCGGGTTGTAAGCAACCGCATCTCCAACAATATCATTCAGCAAATGCGTCTGAATACGCAAAGCATGCTGCTCCGAAACGTGATTCACGACAGGCAGCAGCTTATGCAGACGGGACTTCGTAAGCGCGGATAAATAAACGATCGGCGCATACGACATAAACAGGAAGTGGTCGCGAATCGTCTGGGAGAAAGCTTGCATCGTTTTCTCGTCCTTCTCGACGACATCCCATTTGTTGACGACAAAAATAGATGCTTTGCCCGCTTCGTGCGCATAGCCTGCAATATGCTTGTCCTGCTCGATAATGCCTTCCTCGCCATTAATTAGGATGAGGGCAACGTCAGCGCGTTCAATTGCTTTCATCGCACGCATAACGCTGTATTTTTCCGTGGATTCGTACACTTTGCCGCGCTTGCGCATACCAGCCGTGTCGATCAGCACGTACTTCTGTCCATCGCGCTCGAAAGGCGTATCAATAGCGTCGCGAGTTGTACCTGCTACATTGCTGACGATCACGCGTTCTTCGCCAAGCAGCGCATTTACAAGCGAGGATTTGCCAACGTTTGGACGTCCAATCAACGCAACGCGAATAACATCTTCCTCGTATTCAACATCTTCGATTTCTGGCAGCTTCGATACGGCAGCATCCAGCAAATCGCCAATGCCCATGCCGTGGGAGCCGGAAATGGCAATCGGTTCGCCAAAGCCTAAGCCATAAAACTCGTATACCTCGTCCATACGTCCCGCATTGTCTACCTTGTTAATAGCGAGTACGATAGGCTTGCGGGAGCGAAACAGCATTTGTCCCACTTCCTCATCCGAATGGGTGAGGCCCGCTTTCGCATCTGCCATAAAAATAATGACATCTGCCTCTTCAATTGCCAGCTCGGCTTGCATCCGAACCGATTTCATAATTTCATCTTCACCATCAATTTCAATGCCGCCTGTATCTACAATATTAAAGGCTATGCCATTCCATTCTCCGGTGCCGTACAGCCGATCCCTCGTAACCCCCGGCTTATCTTCTACAATTGCCAGCCTGTCGCCGACTATCCGATTAAATATGGTAGACTTACCCACATTCGGGCGCCCGACGATGGCGATAACAGGTCTTGCCATAGTTATCGATTCACTCCTTCAGTAATTCTCACGCTTACCATCATAGCAAAAAACAGCCGCCTTGGCTAACTTTTCATGTTAAAGGTGATTAACGAGGATAATGACGCCATTTTTTAGATTATGGGCATTGGCATTCAAAATCTTCTCCAGCAGAAAAGCTGTCTGCTCCAGTTCCTGTTCATTGTCTGCAAAAAAGATCGGTGCACCGCCTCCTGCGACATCCCGGTTGCTCGAAACGACTGCAACAATATTCGCCATGTTCAGCCCTCCTGCTTATTGACTTTCGCTTCTGTAGGCATGCGCACAGCCGATTCGAGAATCGGAACGCGTCCGATCACCTTGAGCGCCTTGCTCTTGTCCCTGTCCTGCGGAAGCATAAATACGGCAAGCCTGCCGTCCTTCATATCGAGCTTCGCCATTGGAATTAAGGCCGGTTCGCCATCATCCCGGTAAACGCCCAGCATCGTAGCCAAATCGTACAAAATCGCTTGGCGCTGGCCCAAATTACCCATTGTAACCTTGCTGTTCGCGTTGAGAGGCGTCAATATAAAGCCCATTCCGCGCTCGCGAATGATATCCTGATTTGACTTAAGCCCCACATTCATAATATAAATGTCGCCAACGAGCAGATCCGGCCCATCCATACGCACTTCCGCTGTTTCCGCCGAAATAATATGGGACAGCGTTTTGCCCGAACGAAAATGATGGACGATCAGCAGCGATAAGCCTCCTGCCAGCAGGCCGACCCAGAGATTGACCATTACCGCAAAAAGGCTGGTAAGCAGCGAGGACATGATTACGAGGTAATTGCGCCCTTCAAATACCATCGCGATGCCCTCGATATAAGTCGCTCCGCGGCTGACGAGCTCCAAGCTGTCGATTTTCGTCAGCGTCTCGCGCTCCATTTTTCTGACATCCCGAAATTGCTGTGCTGCTAATGATAAAAAGGTAATAGCCGTATAGTCTTTACTATATAGCGCAGGAACGGCTACTGCACCGAGTGCCGCCGCAATAACGCCTAGCGAAATATGGATAATTCGGCCGTGAGGATAAGTCGGATATTGGCGATAATCGGTTCTTAGCATCAGCAGCCTCGCAATAATACCGAATGCCATTCCAAGCAATACGCCAAGCAAATGCTTATTCGCAATTAAATAATGGCTCATTTTGGGGAGCTCCCTCCTTTATTTCTCCAGCCCGCTTCCGCTCCCGCCACCTTGCTGTAAGAAGCTCGGAGCAAGTGGAAAGCTATACTGATGAGCCTCGCACAGGCAAAAGCGAGCCAAAAGCTGTCCCACCAAGCCAAGGAGCCAATGCGAGCCATGTAAGTGCCACTTGATAAGAGCCCATTCGCCAATTCCGCCATAGCAGCCGCCAGCAGCAAAATACCAAATTGATGGCCCGGCTTCACTGAAAAAGCGGCTACGAGCAAACCGCCGAGCAGCCCTCCATCCCAAGCGGGGTCAAGCCAAAAAAACACCGGATCAAGCCGGTATAGCTTTTGGATGGCACCCAAAATAATACCGGTCAAGCAAGCACACAACAGCAGATATCGCCTCGATTCTCCGCCTGCCCCTCTGCGAAACGACCAGCAGACAGCGACTGCCACAATCATTATGCTTGCATAAATCTCAACGGCCGTCCCATAAATGGTTACATGATAATGAAACGGCTGGGCAAACAGACATAAAACGGCAACGATCAGCTTTGAACGCCCTGCTCCGACATATTCCGCCCAGCCAGTCGTCATTAATATGAATGCCATAATCATAATCCAGAACGACAAATATCCTTCGTTCACAGCCAAATCACCCCACGTGAAGCTATTATGCGCCAAAAAAAAGAGGCTATTCCTCATTATGAAACATAAGGAACAACCTCTTCTTCACCTTATTCACGGACTCCTTACAAATGTTTACCTAATAATGCTCTAACCTGTACCAAAGAGGATGGCAGCAACTTATCCATTTGCTTCTTGGATTTGAACTGAAACTCCTCCAGTCTCCGAAGCACGTTGGAGCGAATATAATCTTTGTCTGTCTGGTGCCGCTCCAGCAAACGCTCATAAATAGGCAAAAGCGCGGGATCTATTATCCCTGTCAGTGCCTGTAGAGCAATAAGCTTTACTCGTACTTCTGAATCGTCGAGCCTCTGGATAAGTTCGCTTGCATACATCCCTTTTTTGCTAGATTGGCCTGCCTGGTAAACAGCATGAACTCGAATTTCCACATCCGGATAAGTGAAAAAAGGCAGCAGCATAGGCAGCATTTCAACTTCCGCCGCATGAAGAATGTAGCAGATGAACCGAAACGTTTCAGCATCTGCCGCCGCTGGCAGCATGCTTATGAGCTCTTCATTAAATTGCTGATCCCCTTTGGGCATATACCAGTGAATGGCCTGGATGGCACACAATCGATTTTCAGCACTGCTGCTCGTTAATTCTTCATGAATGAGCCTCGCGGCCTCGGCAAAATTTTTCTTGGCCAAAATTTGCAGACATAATTGGCTTACTTCGTTTGAAGAGCTTTCATATTGCGAGACCAGAAAAGCAATCGTCTCAGCCGTTATATTTTTCAGCTTGAACATTCCGTTTAATGCCTCAAGCTTTACAGACTCATCTAATGTAGATTGATAGAGCTCGGTGAGTTCCCGTTCATCTCCGCCACGCCGCATACCGAACCAGCTGGTTTCATAGCCAGCAATGATTTCATCGAGCCAACGCTCATACCAATCCAGAAAATTTGCTTCAAAGGTAACGACTGGCTTTTGGTAGTCGAGATCGATATAAACGACCTTACCGCGATGCTCGCCTGTTATCATTAACATCGTCTCATACGTGCAGCCCTGCTCCCCAATGTTCAGCAAGCCTTGAAAAGCTTTCGCCTGCTCTTCTTCATACTGCTCGTCACTTATATTGCTATCATCATGCAGCGCAGGGTAGTCAGCTTTCCATTGCTCCTTGGTCAATTCAGGACGTATAGAAGATGGCTTATCCATTCGCCCAAGCTCAATGGACTGTTTTTCCCCTAGAGGGTGAATGCCATAATAAGGCCCTGCTCCCCCGTTGCCAATATTCGTCAAAAAAGCGGCATATTCCACAGGCAAAACGATGCCGTGTTTTTGCTCAAATTCGCGGAGCTCCTCTAGTCCAAGCGGTTCATGCAAACGATATTGATGACTGTTAGCTCCAAATAGCTGATGGTTTGCATCCACCTTAGCCGCGTCCTTTAGCTTCCGCTTAATACGCTCTAATTGATTATGTATCGTCATTTTATTCCACCTTTTCGAGAAGGCTGCCCGGCTGTATTCTGAAATGTTAAAATGCAAAAGGCCAAGCTGCTGCTTGGCCTTTTGAGCGAACATATATACGTCAATGCTCGCTGTAAAACGCAATAACGTATTATTTCAATTTATTCAGTTTGTCGCCGAAACGCTCAGCCAGCGAGTAGCTCATGCTTTGGCTGTTCAAGCTAACATTAGGATTGTTCAGTTCCTCTTGTTTAGGAGCGCGCTCGCGTTGTTGTCTTTCTGGCTTTTGCGGTTGCTCAGGAGCTTCTTCTGTTTCCTTGATGCTCAGGCTAACGCGTTTTTCAGCAGGGTTGAAGTCAAGAACTTTCGCTTGAACTTCTTGCCCTTCTTGCAATACCTCGAAAGGAGTCGCAATATGACGGTGAGCGATTTGGGAAATGTGTACCAAACCTTCAACGCCTGGAGCAATTTCAACAAATGCGCCGAAAGTAACGAGGCGACGAACTGTACCTGTTACGATATCGCCAATGTTGAATTGGCTTCCAGCTGTTTCCCAAGGACCTGGTTGAGCAGCTTTCATGCTCAGGCTGATTTTACCAGCAGCCGGATCAACTTTAAGAACTTTAACCGTTACCGCTTGACCTTCAGCTACTACATCTTTAGGATGAGCAACGTGCTGCCATGAAAGCTCAGAAACGTGAACGAGACCGTCAACGCCGCCGATATCAATGAATGCGCCAAATGGTGTCAAACGTTGAACAGTACCTTCAAGCTGCTGGCCTGGCTCAAGAGCCGCGATCAATTTTTGTTTGTTACCTTCAAATTCTGCGTCCAATACTTCTTTCGCAGACAAAATGACTTTGCCGTTCTCTTGGTCGATTTCTTTCACTTTTACGCGAAGTGTGCGGCCTTTGTAGTCGCTGAAATCTTCTACAAAATGACGCTCAACCATCGAAGCCGGGATAAAGCCGCGTACGCCAACATCAGCGACAAGGCCGCCTTTTACAACGTCAGCTACGACAACTTCAAATACTTCGCCGCTCTCGAAACGAGCTTGCAGCGAATCCCAAGCGCGCTCGCCATCTACGCTTTTCTTGGAAAGAACAAGCTTTTCTTTCTCGTCATCAATGCTGATAACTTTAAGCTCAACTTCTTGGCCTACTTGTACGGCATCGTTTGCATTATCCAATTGAACTGCGGACAGTTCGCGAATCGGGATAACACCGTCATATTTATATCCAAGGCTTACGTAAGCTTGGTTATCTTCGATTTTGACGATCGAACCTTTAACTGTATCCCCTTTTTTCAAGGATACGAAATTATCCATAGCCTCTTGATTTTCCGCTACTGCGGACTCTTGCACATTGGTTTCTTCTGACATTGAAATAACCTCCTCAATTCATCCAACAACTTTTCAACTTACAAATTTATTTAAATCCGCCAACGTTCTAAAGTGAAACATTAAGCAGCATTTAAAACAGCTATGTTTATTTGTTCGCTGCAATAAGGGCGCGAACATCCTTCATAATCGCATCCGTAAGGCGGTCCAGCTTATCCGGTGAAGAATCATCAATAAATGCGGTAAAATCAACCGGCTTGCCATAATAAACCGTTACTTTGCGAAACAAGGAATAATTACCCACAATTGCCACAGGTATAACAACCGCATTGCTGCGAAGCGCAATCATTGCCGCCCCCTTCTTCGCTTCCCCGCCTTGATTGCGGCGAGAGCCTTCCGGGAAAATACCCATTACATTGCCTTCCTTCAGCAGGGTGATCGCTGATTTGATCGCCTCTTTGCTTACGCCTCCGCGCTTAACTGGAAAAGCTCCAAATGCCCGAATGAGCGGTCCGAAAACCGGAATTTTAAACAATTCCGCTTTCGCCATATAATGGACTTTCCGTGGAACCTTGACGCCGACCGTAGGCGGGTCAAAATTGCTGACGTGATTGGCGCATAAGATGACCGGCCCGTCAGCAGGTATATTCTCAAGCCCTTTGGCTTCAAGACGGAATAGGCATATATAAAGCACGCGGAGAAGAAATCGGAACAACAGGTATAACATAGTTTACTTCGCCCCCGCCAATTTGGTTCTGCTTAATTTGACAATAGCTTGAGCGACCTCTTCAATCGACATCGCCGTGCTGTCCAGCAGGATTGCGTCTTCAGCGCGGACGAGCGGTGAAATTTCCCGCTGTTCATCCAGTTGGTCACGCTGCGAAATTTCTTCTGCAAGCTGTTCCAGCGTCACCGGCTGCTTGCCGGCTAGCTCCTTGTACCTGCGAAGCGCACGCTCCTCAACGGATGCTGTTAAAAAAACCTTCAACTCAGCGTTCGGAAGCACATGGGAACCGATGTCCCTGCCATCCATTACAACACCTTTTTCCTCAGCCAGCCTGCGCTGCGCTGCGCCAAGAAATTGTCTGACCGCTTCATTCGCCGCATAATGAGACACATTCAGCGTCACATCGCGTGAACGGATTTGTTCGGTGACATTTTCCCCATTCAAAAATACAGTCTGTCCATTGTCGCCTGCCTGCAGCTTAATGTCCAGATGCGTCACATGGTCAGCAAGCTTGCCAGCTTCCTGCGGCTTAATGCCCGCCTGCTGCGAACTATAGGTCACGGCTCGATACATAGCACCTGTATCAATGTATACATATCCTAATTGTTCGGCAACTTTACGCGCTACTGTGCTTTTCCCTGCCCCAGCAGGTCCATCGATAGCAATGTTGATCCGCTCGCCGTCACCGTCTTGCTGCATCACTAAAAGTCAACCCCCCTTATGTCGAGATGGCTGGCTTGATACACCGTGACAGATGCGACGCTAACCTCTCAATAAAAAAGCAGGCTTTGCCTGCGGACGTGAAAATTATACCACACTATACGAGCGGATGCAAAAACACCCTCCACCTTGCTTTCAGGTATTTGAACGCATTATGAAGAAACCTGTCCTTGCAGACGGGTTCCTTCCATGCGCTCGGCTCCCGACAGCAAGTGTCTGACCGTGCTGCTTTGCAGCACTGTTTGCGCAAGCAAACATGCGATAAGCAGCGCGGCAGCCACGATGCCGAGCCCTTTTCCTATTTTATCAAACGGAACTGAAAAAGACTGGTTAGGAGCTTGTCCCTCCAGCCGTTTCCAGCTTTGCCCAGACGCGCGAGCCATGCAATCATTCCCTTCTATCCCTGTTAAAGGATAGCATGCGTAGAGGGCGGCCCAGCTATTCAGCGGTTGCGGAATTCCAGCTGGCGCTCAAAGCAATAGCGAATAATCCGCTGACGGTCTGAATCATTAATGCCGGCAAATTTAATCATCACCTGATTGCGCCCCGTTTCAAGCTTTACAACCCGCACGATTTCCGCATTGAATGACGCATGCTCGATGGACCCATTTTTATAAGGAACAAGCAGCCAGCACTCCAGCACCTGACCTTGGGAAATCGGCCATTTCCCATCGCAAATGAACGAAATTCCGCCGCCCCCAACATCATCTGTAAGCGCCACGAAGCGGACCTGATCCGGCGTTTTCACTGCGATTTCAAGCTCGGCAGCTACCCGCAGAAAATTGCGCCGCTGCACCTTTGTAATCTGATCAAGGTCCGGCTTCCGAATTTTGACCAGCTTGACGACGTCTTCCCGGAAACCAAGAACGTGGGAATTAAAGAAATGCTTGATTCCATCCTCCGATACAAAATAGACCGAAAGCTCGTCTCCCAAAAACATTCTTTTCATTCTGCCATTTTGGCTATTTATCGGGTTCTCAATCAAAAAACCTTCATCCAGCACCTCGGCAATACGCGCCTTGTACTCGATGGCAGCTTCTGCTTCATCAGAAGAAGCAATTTGGAAAAATAACATTTGATTAATTTTCGGCAACAAGTTGGCTCCCCCCTATAATGCTGTCATTATAACACGACATATAGAGAGGAGCCATATGGTTATTTACCGGAACTTGCCACTTTGTCAAGCGAAGACAGCACTTCAATCGATTCTTCCATGCCGCTTTCTGCATTAATGTAAATGCGGTAATCGCTATCATTGATCCGGCCCGTATATTCATAGCACAGCACTTCATTGCCATCATCATTTTTGATCAGCGCCATCTGCTCTTTGGACACTTTCATATCCGGGTTCAGCGCCTTGCGCGCGTCTGCTTTGGAGATGCCTGCCTTCGGCAGCGTCCGCTTATGATGCTCGAACACATATTCATTCGCTTGCAGCGCCGCTATATCTCCATTATCAAGCGCAACCTTGACCGTCAGCTTGTCTGGATAAATCAGCACATCGTCCTGGTTGCCGACAAAGCCGAACGTTCCTGCATTATCATAGGCGTCATAGCTAACCGCCTTCATGCCGTCAAAGCCATGCTCTTTCAAAAACTTTTCAGCCGCAGCCCGCGCCTGCTCAATGTCCAGCTGCTTCTCTCCAATTTCACGGGGATCCATATAAGCGATCAGTTGGCCGCCCTTTTGCGAAAAATCCATATGGATCGTATTGCCCGACTTATGCTCGGACAACACTGCGGAATACGAAGCATATTCCGTGCCTTTGCCATTTTCAGCAACGCGAATTTCTTTGCCATCGCCTTTTTTGCCGGCAAACTTGGCAGCGCGCTGCTTAATTTCTTCCGGCGTAACAGCTTTACCGCTCAGCATGCTGATTGGGCGCTTCTCGTACATGCTTGAAACCGAAGGACCCCAGTTAATTTCCGGATAGCTACTTACCTTCTTATCGACACCTTTGAAGCCGTCGACAATTGTCTGATCGCCCTTGGCTTCCTTCGCAGCCAATGACAGCTCAACGTCCATCCAGCGCAAATGATTCGAGAGCACTTTTTCCTGCATGCCCTGCAAATCTTTTGAAATATCCTTGGAGTTGGCGTACAGCGTTTTGAGGGTTTTGAATTCATCCTCAGACAGCGGCTGCTTCGTCAAATCGCGAACGGAAGTTTTATAGGCAAAATTGGAAATGCGCGACAAAAACTCCTCCGCCTTGTCAAATGGAAGCATCGAAAGCGGCAGCTGGCTAATTTCGTTCTGCGCCTCGCTTGTTAGCCGCCATACGTTAACGAGCCCTTTTCGGTGATACGCTTGTGAGGTGGAATTGACGGCTAACGTATTGCCAAGCTGCTGATGCAGCTTATCCACATGGTAAGTTAAATTATGGAACGCCCGTTGATACTGATTTTCCGCCTTCATCAATACAGCGTTTTTCTCCTGATGCTCCTGATAGCCCCAATAGAGCGAACCTACAAGCAAAATAGCCGCAATTGGGAACAGCACCGCGCTTATCCGTCTATAAACCATACAAAAAGCTCCTTTCTTGTGCAAACCTGGTGTTAGTTTGGTTTGCTGAAAGGAGCTTTATGCATTCAATTTGTTTAAAAGCTATGTTCTTCAATATCAAGATCGTCGATGTTGTTGCAAATGCACTGCTTGAAACCAGTATCTACGCCGCTGCTTTCGCGCTTGCCCCGCAAAACAAACTTCTCGCCACATACATTGCAGCGAATGGTCACTTTCACTCTGACTGCTTCCATCCCTACCTCCAGCTTACCCTAAAAATGTACTCTAGCTTTCAGTATGGACGGCTGCTTTACAATTTAACCTCTTCATCGCGCTTCAAAAAACGAAATGGCGATCGCGAGTTGGCCCGCTGCATTTTTCGGAGGCCAACGACCCATAGCACCGCCATGAACGGAATGATGAACCAGATCCAGCTGGAACGCATCGTGATCATAATCCAGTCATAGCTGCCGTGCAGCATTATCGGCAGCAGAAACGATACGATAATATAATTTCTGCGTTTTTTGACATTGCTCTCGAACTTCGCTTTGCCTACGTAATAGCCCATCATAATGCCGAAGAGGGCATGTCCCGATACGGGAAGCAGCGCCCTCATAACGAGCGAGCCGAACGATGCGGGAGCCAGGAAGGCATACATCACATTTTCGAGCGTCGCAAATCCTAGCGATATGGAGCCGGCGTACACGATGCCGTCGTAAGGTTCGTCAAACTCCGTATGATTGTAAATAAAATGATAAAGAACGAACCATTTTATAAATTCCTCTACGCCAGCCGATTGAATAAATGAAAAGACGACTGGATTATCGCCCCACCAAAGCTGCAAGCCGCGCTGCACAACCATAATCGGCAGCACGATCAGCACGCCCAGCAAGAACATCCGGACGACCATATGAATAGGCTCCGTATCGTATTTATCCTTTAAATATAAATATGTCAGCAGTGCTATTCCTGGTGCCACCGCTGCTGTCAAGACAGAGATCCACATCATCGCCGTTCTTCACCCCCCCATGCCGTGCCTGCTGCAACCACCCTCAATAACGGGAGGCCGCATATCTATTTCTACATCATCCCTGTAATAGCCCTCATTATTTTGCATCCTTTCAGTATAGACCAAGATTTCGTGTCCTATTGCCCAGCGAATCCTGCTTGTCCAACCAATCAGGGATGTCCAGTTCCTCTTCATTATACAACGCTATAGACACATCGGATATACCTTTTATTATATTGACAACACCTCGCGCCATTGCCGTTTCCCTGACTCTGGAGCAGGCCAGCGCTTGTACGATTACATAAAAAGAAGAAGAGCATCAGCAGGCTTGACAGCTCCTGCAGATGCTCCGTTCATTGCGCCCTCTTCGCTTAAGCATTGCCTAGTTGAAAAAATGAGTGCATATTTCTTTCACAGCCTCGGAAGGCATGATTACTTTCCCGTATTCCTCCAACATCGCATAAGTGACCGATGTGGCTTCGCCGTATTCAGCCAGCAGGGCGATAACGGCATTGTGGCGGGACGTTTCAATCAAAGCCGGTTCCAGCGCCAGTATATATTTATTATTGTAAGCATACAGGCGCCCATCTTCTGTCAGGGCAGCGGCTTGCAGCTGTCTGCAAACCTGTATAACATCCTCGAAATCCCGAAAGGAATACATGACGATATCGCTTTGCTCAAGCGTCACTTCCATTTCGTAAATTTCGTCATCTGCGTCATCATCATCGGACGTTCTCTCTTCCGAGCTTCCGTTCATTTTGCCGCGAGTGACAATCACGACCATACCTTGGGCCGGTAGGGCAAACACTTCGACCGCTAACGGTCCGCTGGCATCGAATCCAAGTTCACTGTATGCTTGATCCATCATTTCACTGAATAGTTCGTGCACCTTTGGAATTTCGCGCCACATGTCGTCCTTCTGGATCCCTCGTTCCAGCAGGTCGTCGAACGTCAGAAATATTTTTATCTTGTCCTGACTAAGTCGTTCGATCTTCATGACAGGATCCTCCTCTGCAGCATCTGTTGTAACAGCGTATGAAATTTATAAGAAGATGTG
This sequence comes from Paenibacillus liaoningensis, assembly GCF_059609455.1. Classification (NCBI taxonomy): domain Bacteria; kingdom Bacillati; phylum Bacillota; class Bacilli; order Caryophanales; family Paenibacillaceae; genus Paenibacillus; species Paenibacillus liaoningensis. Next base: position 238,089 of record NZ_JCAALU010000014.1, on the reverse strand, counting down.
ACCAAAATGGTCAAATCAAACTATGTAACTACTTTATCATGTTCAAACTCGGATTGCACCTAAAATAGGCAAAAAGAATCGTTCGAATCTGCACTTTTTCAGTGCCTCGTTCAAACGATTCCTTCCAGAAACTGTTGGTTAATGTGTCTTGTTCGACGATTCCGCCATGATCTCCTCGGCTTGCTGTTTCAGCTCTGGATCACTGTTCATCATTGCTTCAATCTGAACCCAGCCGTCTCCGAATTTTCCGGCGGTATCGTCTGTACGCTTTGGGCCCTTGTTTACAGCCTTTTTCGTCCAATCGTTATTCCACAAGGACATCGCCTTGTGGCCAATCGTTGAACAAGCGCTCGCCAGCACGCCAGCTGCAAGTGCAGCTGTACCTGGACGCTTGCGGGCAACATAGAGAGCAGCGGCTGCCCCGGCAAGCCCTCCGAGAAGAAATCCTCTTAGCCTCATAGTAGGACAAAACCTCCTTGATTTAGGGCCCTAAAAAATCCCCATTCAATATTCGATTTCACCCTTTAGTGTGGCTTGCCTCCTCTTATTTATCCTGCTTAATAAAGGAAATCCCGCGGCCTCCAAAACACAGCATGATTGATTATGCTACAATAATACCCATTGACAACTACAACATAAATGGAGGTTCATTATGTTTAAACGAATGACCGCATCGCTCGCTGTTCTTTTGGGAGCTGCATTAGTTGCTGCGGCTTGCAGCCAGCAAAGCGTCCCGTCTGGCAGCAATCTGCCGCAGGAAGGTGCTTTGGCACAGGAAAGCCCAGCAGCCGAGCAGTCGCCTGCCGCTTCTCCTGTCCTTCAGCAAGAGGAGCCAACGGCTTCGCCCCTTGCAGAAGAAGCAACGCCGTCGCCAAGCGAGGCACCGGCTGCCAAGCTGTACAAAATGGACAGCGTATACCGCTTCAAACCGCTTGACAAAGGAACGACCGATAAGGTTGTGCTGCTGACCTTTGATGATGGCCCGCACAACAAGGAGGTGCTGACCAGCCTGCTCGATACGCTCGGCAAGCATAAGGCTAAAGCGATCTTTTTCGTGAACGGCTACCGAGTTAAAGCGAACCCTGATTTGCTGACGCTCATTCATGAGCGCGGACAGACGATCGGCAACCACTCCTGGGACCACATCAACTTGAAAAAAGAATCCGCCGCCAAAGTGGAGCAGCAGGTTGCTGATGTTCAGGATACCGTCATGAAGCTGACCGGCGAAGCGCCAAAGTTTTTCCGGCCCCCTTATGGCTCCGGCAACGATAGCGTTAAAGAAATCGTCAAAAACCACGGCATGCTGTACATGACGTGGTCCAATGGTTCGCTTGACTGGGAACAGAAATCTCCCGGAAATCCTGACAAAGTTGTCGAGAGTGTGCTGGAACAGCTTCACCCAGGCGCCAACATTTTAATGCATGAGCTGGCCTGGACCGCTGAAGCGCTTGACAAGCTGCTGACGCAGCTTGAAGACAAGGGCTATGGCTTCATCGATCCGGCTGCAATTGATACGGACCTCACGAATTAGAAGCTTGGGGCAGCTAAGTGCTCCGGCAGCTTAATTCGCATATTTCAATCCGTACCAGAACAATCCTGCGACCAAACTCAAAAAGAGAAAAAACAATACATTATAATACCATCTCGTTACTTTGCTAGCGCCCGAAGGGAACTTTTTCCGTCTTGGGGGAAGGATCTCCCTTCCCTCTTCATCGATTCGGGGAGCTTCCGTTTTCTCGGGCGACGGCCCTTTGCGCGTGGCTTTCCCGAATTTTTGTACCCTGCTCATAATTGCCCTTTCGGTTCCCTCCTGAATCTGATAATAAAGCCCATAATCATATCTATCGCAAAGTGTGCAAGAATTGGGGCCCATAAGCTGCCAGTTTGTATATAAATCCATCCTAAGCCGTAACTGATGGAAAACACAAGTCCAGTTGGAATCCAATGCTTTAAATACCGGACATGAATGGCTGCAAAGATGATGCTTGTCCAATATGGCCCGAAAGCGTGCTGCAAAGCGCCCCTGAAGAGCAGCTCCTCGCATACCGAGACAACGAACGACAATACGATAATATGCCAAATCGGGCGTTCACGGAAAATCCGGTCATTTACGCCGCCATCATCGGCTGCTTCATCAGGCACAAAGCGGGAAATGGACAAATCTACTAGCAGTACAACTGCCGCCAAACCTAGTCCAAACCACAAGACATTAAGCTCTTTTGGAAAATGAAATAAATGAATTATGTTTTGACGCTGAAATAAAACCCATATCAAGCCGATAATAAAAGTAAGTGCTTGCGTCATGTACAAATTAATGAGCAGCATGCGATCGTCAAGCTCGTCAACGGTCACCTTGCGCACTCGTATTTTACGGATGTCGAATTTTTTCATAACTTCCCGCCCGTCCTGGAGGTTCGTATTTTTGATGTAAATTCACCTGTACGCACAGGCAGCAAAAGAGAGCAATAATGAATACATACATAAAAGGGAGTTTTGTTATGGAAAAGCAGCTAACCCGTTCCGCCATGTTTTACAGCATCGGTTTTATTTTTATGCTGGTTTGCGCAGTCGGCGCATTTTTCTACGGAGTACAGTACGGCAGTGAGCAGACTAAAACCAGCTACGAAATGAAACAGTTAAACAGTGAGGCTAAATCCAAGTCGACTCCGTATCAGCAGCAAGATCTTGTCTCCTACTATCATACTGTATTTCTGCCCTACCGTGAATTCCAAAACGAATGGTTCAATGCTTTGAAAAAACTGGAGCAGGAGGATTCAGCCGATGGCAACGCCATGTTTAAGGATTTGTCCAAGCTAGCCAAGAAAAAAGCCGGCGAGGTCGCTTCCTTCAATATGCAGCAATCGCCACTGCTCGGTGAAGCACAGACGAGCGTTATTAAAAGCCTTGAATTGTTTGAGCAAACGTCAAACAGAGCGGTGAACAAAGCGAAGACGCTCAATACTGCGAAGCTCATCGCAGCCGTTAATGACGATTCCATTTACCAGGCAGCTGTGAAGCAATCCCTTTCCTCGCAGCAATCGTATTACAGCGCGATGATGAAATGGGCAGCTACCGTAAACAGCGACATTCCTAACGAATACAAGTTCCCGAATATTTTGGAAATCAGTAAATGGAATAAGCTGCCCCTTATTGTAAAAAATAAATTGATGGCTGACCATTTGTTGTCGCATAAGCAATTAACGAACTTCTATCCACAGGATCTGGTTATCCGGATCGATGAATTTATTAAGACGGGGCAAGCGAGCAAAATGAAAATTCGCTCCATCGCTGCCATTGCTGAGCTGCTGATGAATACAGCCGCCGTGCGCAACGGCGACTACAGCAGCGGCTTCGAGCAAATGTACAGCAAGGAAGTGCTGCCGCTGCTGCCTTTCTTCACTACTACCTCGTCTTAAAAGACTGCTTGTGCTAGTCGTATTGAAACCCTTGAAGCAGGGCTATGGCCGCCATTCCTCCGGTTACATTGTGGAGGCTGCCATAGCCCTGCTTTTCTAAATATCCGCATACATTAGCGCTGCGTACGCCATGTGCGCATACGATATAAAGCGGCTTGTCATCCGCTAATTGTCCCAAGTGATGAGGAATCGTATTCATCGGAATAAGCGTAGATTGCTCCAGATGATAATAGTCCCATTCAAACGACTCCCGAACGTCAATGACTTGCCCTGCCTCTATATGTCCTTTCTCCAAAAGCTGCAAAAAAACATCCGCTTCGATCTCTTCCCAATTGTTCATGTCTCGTCTCTCCCCTTTATCTATTTAAGCAGGCAATGCATGAATCATATCAAAAAATTTCACATTTGATCAAGTTTGAGGATTGCAATTGTCCATGTTAATGCTTTAAAATGATAAAGGCTATCCTTTCTGTCATTCGACATGAATCGAGGAGCCGTTTGACTATATGAAACTCTCGCCTCGCATGCGCATGTGTGCAAGGGCGGTTTTTATTTTAGTATCACACCTGATGTAGCTTACGAAATGATTTTTACATTCGCAAAAATTTTAGGGGGCAATCTACTTATGTTTAAAGTGCTAGTATCCGATCCCATCAGCGATCTGGGCATCCAACAGCTTGTAGACGCGGAAGATATCATTGTCGATAAAAAACCAGGTTTAAGCGAGGATGAGCTCGTAGCCATTATTGGCGAATACGACGCTCTGCTCGTTCGCAGCCAAACGCGTGTAACAGCACGCATTATGGAAGCCGGCAAGCTTCTTAAAGTCGTTGGACGCGCAGGCGTTGGCGTAGACAACATTGATCTGGACGCTGCAACGCAGCGCGGAATTATCGTTATAAACGCTCCTGACGGCAATACGATTACAACTAGCGAGCACACTTTTGCCATGATGATGGCTGTAGCCCGCCATATTCCTCAAGCCTATATGAAAACGGTCAATGGCGTTTGGGATCGCAAATCCTTCCTTGGCGTAGAACTTCGCAACAAAGTGCTTGGCGTTCTTGGCATGGGTCGTATCGGCAGCGAAGTTGCAAAACGTGCAAAAGCTTTCGGCATGGACATTCTCGGCTACGATCCGTTTATGACAGAAGAGCGTGCAGAAAAGCTTGGCATCAAGCTTGCATCGGTGGACGAAATTGTCCGTAACGCGGATTTTATGACGGTGCACACCCCGCTTACACCTGAAACTCATCATATGATTGGCAAAGACCAATTTGCTGTTATGAAGCCTGGCATGCGCATCGTAAACTGCGCTCGCGGCGGCATCATTGATGAAATTGCTCTGGTTGATGCGGTTGACCAAGGTATCGTCGCTGGAGCAGCATTCGACGTATTTGAAGTTGAGCCTCCGGCTGAGGACCACCCGTTCCTGAAGCATCCGAAAATCATCGTAACGCCTCACCTTGGCGCATCGACAGTTGAAGCGCAAGAAAACGTTGCGATCGACGTTTCGGAGCAAGTGCTGCACATTTTGCGCGATGAGCCGTTCAGCAATGCCGTTAACATGCCGCCAATTCCGGCTGGCCTGCAAAGCAAGCTTCAACCGTATTTCATTCTTGGAGAGAAGCTGGGCAGCTTCATTTCCCAAATGACAGACGGTCCGGTACAGGAAATCGTTGTCGGTTACTCCGGTGATCTTGCAGAAGTAGATACACAGCCACTGACTCGCTACGTTGTCAAAGGCATTCTGTCCCACCACCTTGGTACGGAGCAAGTGAATGTCGTCAACTCGATGCATCTTGCGAAAGAGCGCGATGTTAACATCGTCGTTCAAAAATCGCATATTGCAAAAGACTTTACGAATCTCGTAACCGTATCGCTGCGCACGAAGAAGGAAGATCGCACTGTTGCCGGCACGCTGCTTACTGGCTATGGCCCGCGTATCGTTCAAATTGACAATTTCCCTGTCGATGTTACGCCAGAAGGCAATCTAATCCTGATCTCGCATAACGATAAGCCTGGAATTATCGGCCGCGTAGGTACGTTGCTTGGAACGAATGACGTGAATATTGCAACGATGCAGGTTGGTCGTCAGCTAGAGGGCGGCTCCGCGATTATGGTATTGCGTGTTGACAAAGGAACGCCTAAAGAGGTTCTTGAGCAGCTTACGAACTTGACTGAGCTGAACACTGCAAAAGAAATCAAAATCTAATACGGACTTCTGTCCATGCGAAAAACCCCGGAGTGGTCGTTGTTGACCGCTTTGGGGTTTTTGTTTGCCACTGGCTTGCTATACCCTGCACTATTCTACTCCTACTCCTATATTCCATGCCTATACCTGACAACAGGCTGCTATACACCTTCTGATCAGCTTCTACAGCCTTAAAAGTCTTAGCGTGCTTGGGTATAGCAATGCTCCGATATCGACGAGATTGAGCGCCTCAGGCCCCGTGACAACTCTATTCCATTTATTCAAATGTTTCACGAGCAACAAGATTTAATGCTTCTTTTCAACAAAAAATAGCGCTCCTATCGGAGCGCCTTGACAGCTAATGCTTTGTTTCGACAGGCAGCAGCAGCGTAAAGGTCGTCCCTTTGCCGAGTATGCTGTCTACTTCTATTTGTCCATTATGCTGGGTGATGATGTTTTTGACGATCGCAAGGCCGAGTCCTGTTCCTACAGAGGTGCCGCGCTTTCGCGATTTATCTGCTTTGTAAAAGCGTTCGAAGATATACGGCAAGTCCTCGCTAGGAATGCCTTGTCCCTCGTCTTTAATTTGCATTTGGATATAATCGGTATGGTTAATCGTCATTGGGCTTGCTGCAATCGTCACAGATTTGCCAAGCGGCGTATGCCGCAGCGCATTATCGAGCAAATTCGTCAGCACCTGTTCAAGCCGGTCTTCATCCGCCCCTAGCAGCAGCAGCGGCATATCAGGCAGCTCGGTCTTGAACATGACTTCCCGCTCCTTGGCAAATACTTGGAACTTGCGATGCACACGCCTGATTATTTGCTGCAAATCGAACTGCCGCAAATTCAGCTCCACATGCCCGGCTTCCATGCGCGCCATATCCAGAAAATCATTGACCAGCCTGCCCATGCGCAGCGATTCATCATAAATGACCTGCACAAGCTCCTTGCGCTCCTCTGGGGAAGCCACAATATCGTCTAGCAGCGCTTCGCTGTAGCCTTGCATCATTGAAAGAGGCGTTCTAATCTCATGGGAAACATTCGCCACAAAGTCACGCCGCAGCTTCTCCAGCTTATGTTCCTCCGTCACGTTCCGAATGACCGCGACCGCTCCGCGGGCAACGCCATCCAGCAGCAGCGGAGCCATGACGACAGACCACATGCTGTTGTGCACGTATACTTTATTCGAAACATCGCGGCCTTCGTCCATGACCTTCTCGAATATATCAAGCAGCGGCCCAGGAACAGATGAGTATGGCTTTGTGCTATCGTAAAAAGCATCGCCCCACTCCTGATTCAGATCAGCCCAGCGGTTTATAAGCAAATGTCCCGGCGGATTTGTCAAAATTATTTCGCCTTCAGCATCGAACGTAATAACTCCGTCACCCATACTGCGCAGGATGCTCGACAAATGCTCCTTCTCATGATTAAGATCATGAATGAGCTTATCGACCTGCTCAGTCATATTATTGAACGTATTCGCCAGCTCGCCAATTTCATCATTTGAGCGAATTTTCACCCGCATCTGATAATTTCCTTGCGATATCGAATCCGCAGCCTCCTTCAGCTCGAGCAGCGGCTGCTGAATTTTACGCGATAGAAAAAAGGCAAAGAAGGTCGACATCAGAAAACCGATAATTGCAACGATGACGAACAGCAGCATCACTTCATGGCTGGCATCATTTTCAAATAAATATCCGATATACGGAATAAGAAATACGCCAAGCGTCAGCAGCACGACGGCCACGAGCAAAATAATCGTCACCCACAGCTTGCCAACGACGCTATGCCACAGTAGAAAAGGAGAGTACTTCCTCCAGTTCATTACTTTGGCACCTCAAGCTTGTAGCCGACGCCCCATACCGTCGTAATCATGGCAGCTGCGTCGCCCGACACCTTGTTCAGCTTCTCGCGCAGACGCTTGACATGCGTATCAACGGTTCGGAGATCACCGAAAAACTCATAGTTCCATACATCCTTAAGCAATTCCTCACGGGAAAACACTTTATCCGGAGAAACAGCCAAATAGTGCAAGAGCTCATATTCCTTTGGCGTCAAGCTCACTTCCTGGCCTGCCGCTGTTACGCGGTGGGCATCATGCTCAATGACCAAATGCGGGAATACGATATTGTTGCTGGAATTGACTTCCTTCGTCAGAAAAGCAGTAGCCGAGGAGCGGCGCAAAATCGCCTTCACCCGATAAATGACTTCGCGCGGGCTGAATGGCTTAACAACATAATCGTCAGCACCAACTTCAAATCCTTGCACCCGGTTCATTTCCTCGCCTTTCGCCGTCAGCATAATGACAGGCGTCGCTTTCACTTGACGAAGACGGGAGCACATTTCCACGCCGTCAATGCCCGGTAGCATAACGTCGAGCAAAATAAGCGCATAGTCCGTAGCCGTAGCCATTTGCAGCGCAGATTCTCCATCTTCCGCTTCATCAATGACGTAGCCTTCCTTTTCCAAATACATTTTGAGCAAACGGCGAATCCGTTCTTCATCGTCAACAACCAAAATTCGGCTGGCGAAATTGGACATATTCATTAACCCCTTTCCCAATCGCGATTAATTCGTTCCCGCGTAAGAATGAAGGCCCGCTATTACCAGATTTACGCCAATCAGCGTAAATAAAATAACGACGAAGCCGATGACCGCGAGCCAAGAGGACCGCAGGCCCTGCCAACCGCGCGACAATCTGAAATGCAAATAAGCACTGTAGTAAAGCCAGGAAATAAGCGCCCAAACTTCCTTCGGATCCCAGCCCCAAAATCGGCCCCATGCAATATTGGCCCAAATCATGGCAAAGATGAGCGCGCCGAGCGTGAAAATCGGAAAGCCTATCGCAATGGCACGATAGCTGATTTCATCCAGATCATCCGGGTCAACACCCTCCATGACTGGATGAATGACTGCGCCAAGCGGCTTGCGGAATACAAGGCGAAGCAAGCCATACAAAATCGTTCCGGCAATAATCGACCAAATAACCGTATTGAGCTTGCGGCCGGCATTAACGCCGTTCATCCATGATGGTGCCTCAAGCTTCGTATCCGTCATGCCGAGGAAGCTGTCAGCATGGACGACCTGGCTGTTATAAGGCTTCACAATTGGGGGCAGCGTATAATCAACCGTTTCGACTTTAGATGACTCAATCCCTTTAGAATCGATTGTCGACAGCTCTTGCGAGAACTGCGCTTCATAACCAGCGGAGCGGAAACCAAATACCGCAACGAGAAAACCAATAATAATAATAATCGTATATAGCGAGAATTCGACCCAAAATCGTGATCTCCGCGCTTCCTTCGTCTCGCTTTTAAAATCAACAACCCGCAGCAAATACATAAGCCCGGCAGCAAAACCGACGGCAAAAAAGGCTTCGCCGAGCGCAGCTGTCGTGACATGCACTTTCAGCCAAATCGAGTTAAGCGCTGGAATAAGCGGCTGAACCTCCTGTGGAAAAACCGAAGCATAAGCCACGATAATAACAGTTAGCGGCAGGGAGAACATGCCCAGCAGCGCTTTACGATAAATCGCATATATAATCGTAAAAGCAATCATAATCGCCATGCCGAGGAAGGTCATAAATTCGTACATATTACTCGTTGGAATTTGACCGCTTCCTGCCCATCGTGTGAAGAAGAAGGTCAGATGGGCAGCCAGCCCCAAGCTTGAAGTGATAAACGCAATGCGTCCCCAGCGCTTCTCATGCTGAAACGGATCGCGGTTGCTCCACTTTTTCCCCGCAATCGCAATGACATAAAATAAAAAGGCAAAGCAATACAGAAAAAAAGCGGCTATAAAAGCATCACTGCTCAAATCAACTAAACTCACGCGTTATTCCCTCCGTTATCTAGCGACTTTGGATCTACGGTCACGCCATTTTTTTGAAGCGCGCCCGCCACATCCGCCCGCATGCCGTACCAGTTTTTATTCGTGTGTGCGCCAAGAGACAGCTGGCCATCATCAATGCGCAGCCAAATTCTACGATGCTGCCAATAGGAGCCCATCAATAGGCCAATCATTGAAATAGCTGCGCCGACCCAGACGAAGTTCAATGCCTTGTCCACACGAACGTTAAGCGAGGTAGAAGCTTCTGAGAAGTTGACATTTTGCATTCCGTCGACCTTGATCTCAAACTTGCTTGCTAAAGCGCCATTAATTTGATCTTGCCCGAACTTCTCCTTGTCCTTCTGCATCGGGAAATACATGTAAGGCTGCCCGGCTTCAGGCAGTCCCGGCCCGGTAATCAGAAAGACGAATGCAGGCGCATTCGGCTCACGTCCAAGCGTCGTCGGTTCGCCGTTCTCGCCAACTGCAAAATCCATGTAATTGGCGATCAGCCGCATCTTGTAAGGACCGAGCTCATAATTAAGCTCCGCATCCTTCATCGTCAGCTCGAACGGCCCGTATTTCTCGCCGGTCTCTTTGTTGATCAGCATCGGCTTGACACTGATCAGCTTGGGCGTCAGGTCGAAGTCAAACTGATAAAGCTTCAAGCCCTTATACTTCAGCGGGCTGTTGACGATAATATCATGTTTGGCTACTTCCTCAAGCACCGGCGTCTCGCCAGCCTCGCAGCCGCTTGTACATGTATAAAGGACAGCCGCCGTTTCATAGAGCTTTGCCCTAGCTTGTCCCTTCAGCTCTGGCGGAAGCTCGTCATCCGTATAAAAATCAACGGTAAACTTTTCATTTTTGACAAAATAGTTGGTGCCTTCAATCGGTACGGTCGCGCCGTCAGCAACGGAAATATAGCTGTCCATTTGCCAGCCTGGCAAGCTGCGGGCGAGTATCGAGAGCAGAAACAAAATAAGGCCGATATGATTAATATAAGGCCCCCATCTACTAAATCGGTTTTTCTCCGCAAGCAGCGCTGAACCGTCCATATGAACGCGGTAGCGCTTCCGCTTTAGCTGAGCCGCAAACTGCTCCACCCAAGCTTCGGCAGGCTCGTCCACTTTTGCGGAATAAACCGTCTTCTGCCGATTGATGAACTGGAGATGCTTGCGAATTTGCTGCTTGCTCAGTGCCCGATAAAGCGGCAAAATCCGGTCCAGGCTGCAAATGACGAGCGACGTTCCGATCATTACAAGCAGCGTAATGAACCACCAGGACTCATAGGTGTGCGACAACCCCAGCATATGATAAATCTTCCCTGGGGTGCCGTATGTACTTTCATAATAAGCCGCAATATCAAAATTGTTAATAAACGTGTTTTCCTGCGGGTAAATCGTTCCGAGAGTAGCGCCGAGAAACGTCAGCACGATCAAATAAATCGCAATTTTGACGGAAGAAAAAAAGCTCCAAATCCGATCGATCGGATTTTGGTTTTTCTTCTGCGAACGCCGGGCAATGCCGTCATAACGCATTTCCAGCGGCTCACTTTGCTGCTGGTCCTCCATAAGCGGCTTGCCGCAGCTTTCGCACAGCACAGTTCCAACCGCGTTCTGATGCCCGCATTCACACTTGGTGTTATATATAGATAACACGGAAGAAACCTCCTAATACGTTAACAGCTTCTCAATACGCTCATCGATATATTCCTCTGTCATTCCGCCAACTGTAATATCCATAATGGTGCCATCCGGCTTTACGAAAAAAGTAGTCGGATACGACTTAAGTCCATACTTTCGCTCCGTCTTCCTGTCAACATCGCGCAATATCGGATAGTTCAGCTCAAACTGGCGGACGAAATTGTTGACGGTGAGTGTATCCTCACTCAAATTAATAGCCAGAATTTCGAGGCCATCGTTTTGCCATTTGGCAAATTGACGTTCGAATTCCGGCATTTCCTTCACGCATGGCGGGCAGAACGTTCCCCAGAAATTAACGACGATCGCTTTGCCCTTATAATCGGACAACTGATGCACGTTGCCCTGCAAATCTACAAGCTTAAACTCCGGCGGTGTGCCGCCCACCTTCGGAATGCCCCCGCTTTCGCCCGAAGCAAACAAAGTTGTTCCAATCGCATATCCCCCGATAATGAGCACGGCTGACAATATGACGATTTGCATAATTTTGCGTGACGATTTCATAGGGCTTTCATCACCTGCATTTCGGTTAGTGTGTCAACATAGATAGTTCCATTATAACGAAAAGCTGGCGGCAATTGCCGCTGCCGCCGTCTACTTTTTATGAACTTTATGTGACTTGCGAGCAGCTTCGCGCAGCTCCTTCACTTCTACAGGCGTCAGATGGCGGAATTGCCCCCTTGCCAAATTGTGCAAGCCCAGCTCGCCGAACTTCACCCTTCTCAAGCGAACGACAGGATGGTTAATCGCTTCGAACATCCGTCTAACCTGGCGATTGCGGCCTTCATAAATGGTAATACGGACAGTCGATGTATTCTCTTCCGTATTAACATCCTGGTACTCAACCTCAGCAGGAGCGGTCATGCCGTCTTCAAGCTTAACGCCCTTCTTCAATTGGTCCAGCAGCGTTCCGTGAGGCACGCCCTTTACTGTCGCATAATAGGTTTTCGGTACATGATGGCTCGGATGCGTCAGAAGATTGGCGAACTCGCCGTCATTCGTCAGCAGCAGCAGCCCTTCCGTATCATAGTCCAAGCGGCCTACCGGATACACGCGCTCCCTGATGCCTGGCAAATAGTCAGAGACGATTTTGCGGCCTTGCGGATCGCTCGCACTCGTAATAACGCCCTTCGGCTTATTCAGCATCACATACACTTTCTTCTCATTTCGGATCGGCTTGCCATTCACGAGAATGACATCGACAGCTGGGTCTGCTTTCACACCAAGCTCGGTCACTTTCTCGCCATTGACTTCCACCACTCCGGCCAAAATCATTTCCTCGCATTTTCTTCGGGATGCGATGCCCGCTTGCGCTAATATTTTCTGTAAACGTTCCAATACTTTCACCTCAAACTTTATCATACCGATATGAGGCGCAAAGCACAAGCACTGTTAACCGAATATGTACATGCAAATGAAAATTGCCGCCAAAAAACCGATTAGATCGGAAAACAAGCCCACTTTAAGCGCATATTTGGTTTTTCGAATGCCGATAGCGCCAAAATAAACGGTCAGCACATAAAGCGTCGTATCCGTGCTTCCTTGAATGGTAGACGCAATCCGGCCAATCATCGAATCCGGCCCATAGGTTTGAATCAGGTCTGCGGTAAAAGCAAGCGACCCTGCCCCCGTTAGCGGCCTGAGCACCGCAAGCGGCAATACCTCGCTCGGTATGCTGAGCCAATCGAACAACGGACGAACGGCGCCAATCATAAAATCCATCGCGCCAGAAGCGCGAAACATGCTGATCGCGACCATCATCCCAACGAGATGGGGAATAATTGCAATGGCCGTACCGAAGCCGTCCTTGGCTCCTTCTGTGAAGGTCTCATAGACGGGCACTTTGCGAAAAGCCGCATAAAGCGGAATAAATACGATAATAGCGGGTATCAACCATGCCGATGCTCTTGTAAAAGCGTCAAGCAACGCCGCCACCTCCCCCCGAAGCTGCCGCAGCTCCCGGCTTGGCTGGAGGAGCAAGAGGCTGGGATGGGCCTTTAATAATAGGCGGCTTTTGCCTGCTGCGGTACCAGCGATCAGCTGCAATCGCCGCGGTGGTGGCAATAAACGTTGCGGCGAGCGTCGTGCCGACGATTTCCGCCGGATTCGCCGAGCCGTAATTCATGCGAATCGCAATTAATGTCGTAGGAATAAGCGTAATGCTGGACGTATTTAGCGCCAGCAGCGTGCACATGGCTGGAGTGGCTACAGCCGGATCTGGGCTCAGCTTCTGCAGCTCCTGCATCGCCTTAATGCCCATCGGCGTTGCTGCATTGCCTAGTCCGAAGAGGTTGGCGCTGAGGTTGCTCATAATATAGCCGAGTGCCGGATGGTTTTTGGGCACATCGGGAAATAGAAAGCGGACGATGGGACCGAGCAGTTGTGCCATTTTCTTCAACAGCCCGGCATCCTCCGCTATTCGCATCATGCCAAGCCAGAACACCATAATGCTGATCAGCCCAAAGCTGATCGTCACGCCGGCCTGCGCTCCTGTGAACGCGGCTCCGGCTACTGCATCGATTTTGCCATTGAAAGCACCGACAACGACGCTAATGACAATTAAAAACAGCCAAATAAAATTAACCATGCTTCCCGCCTCCCCAAGCAGTCAAGCGTAAACGGCGGCTTTCATCTTCATCACGAAGCAGCCGTTTCAGATTCCATTTAAAGTGGTATACTGCAGACTTATATCAACTAAACAACGCCCGAATGGCTTCGCCAGCCGCCGCCAAATAACTTTCTTTCCTTAGCCCATCGTTGAAAAAGGCATCCGCTTCGGCCTTTTTGCGCTCCGGAAGCGTAAGTCTGCTGCTTCCCGTATCATAGATTGGTACAGCTCCTATTTTCGCCCCGTTCATATACCACTCCAGCGTTCCTCTTTCGCCTAATGCATAACGCGTCGTTGCCGCATTTACCACGACAAGCCGCGAAGTCAGCTGGCCTTTTTCCTCCTCCGTTAAGGGGTAGCTGAAGCTTTGCCCTACAGCGTAAGGATAGCCGGCAAGCGCCTGTCCTTTACCCGCTATTTGGGCTAGCGGATAATGCTCGAAGCCCCAATCAAGCATATGGCGATGATCCGCCCAATCGTCTCCATCGCTAAGCGTGACAGCTGCCAGCTGCTGACCGTCACGGGTGGCGGAGCTGACAAGGCAGCGCAGCGCCTGCTTGGTGTAGCCGGTTTTAACACCATCTGCACCCTCATACATTTGGAGCATTTTATTTTTGTTCACCCATTTGTACTGCCACTGCTCATGCGGATTTGGAACCTGCTTGACCGGTGTGCTGACAATTTTGGCAAACACGGGATTGCGCAGCGCATAAGCTGCCAGCTTAGCAAGATCGTTAGCAGAGGAATAATGCCCCTCCTCATCAAGGCCATGCGGGTTTTTAAATTGGGAGTTTTTCATTCCCAGAAAAGCAGCCTTTTCATTCATCAGCACAACGAAGCCTTCCTCTGAACCGCCGACATGCTCGGCAATTGCGGTTGCTGCATCATTTCCCGAGCGCAGCATGAGGCCATAGAGCATGTCCTGCAATTTCATTTCTTCATTAAGCTGCAAATAAATCGAGGACCCTTCCTTGCCTACTGCACGCTTGCCCGTCTTGACGGTGCCTGACAGGTTGCCATGCTCTATCGCTACGATTGCGGTCATAATTTTGGTTAAGCTGGCTATAAGCATCGGCTTGTCACCGTCCTCGCTGTAGAGCAATCTGCCTGAGGTGACATCAATCAGCGCCGACGCTGATGCATGTGTACTCAGCGGTTCTGGTTCAGCCGCGTAGCCTGGCGCTGGCAGGCTTGTCTCTGTCAAGCAGAGCGCCAAACCTAACAAGAGCAGTAATCGAGCTATTTTCACATTGCTAATCATTCTTCGCGGCCCCTTTCCTATGTGTAAGTCTGATATACAAGGAAGGACTTTCCTACAGACTTTTAAACGCCTTGTACACTATATGCTTGTCTCGGCAAAATAAGACTGTAAAGTGTAGCCCGCTTACGCCCTAGCTGACGTTCCAGTACCTAACGAGCGCAGCAATATTACAATATCTATATAGGCTTAACTTTTAAAATTTATACTTTAAACGAAAAACTGCCCTTGCGGGCAGCTCTGGCCTTAAATAATGGTTGTGTCAGTTGTGCTCATATAGCCTGAGTTCATAGTGGTGCCAGTTAATTGGCTTGCACCACTGGACGAGCTTCGCATCATCGATTGCACCTTGTCAAATACATATGGTGTCGAATCAATAATTCGCTCCAGCAAATGCGTGTTGTTGTCGAGCGGCACGATTTTGACGCCTTGGGTGCCGACAACGAGGAAGGCAATTGGTGTAATGGATACGCCGCCGCCGCTTCCTCCGCCGAAAGGAGTTGCTACGGTAGCTTTGTGACTGTCATCGGAGCTGCTGGACGAAGCCGAGCTGTCACCGCTGAACCGCATATCACTACCTCCGGCTACAAAACCGAAGCCAACTTTACTGATCGGCATAATAATGCTGCCGTCTGGCGTTTGCACAGGGTCGCCTACAATCGTATTGACGTCGACCATTTCTTTAATATTTTCCATTGCTGTCTGCATAAGGCCCTGTATTGGATGCTCTTGCACAACATCTCCTCCTAATTGTCCAAATCAATTTAACGCAGGCTACGCTAATAATGTTTCCCGCGGCCGCGTATTGTATGTAATTAAAAAAAAGCAAAACCACGCCCCTTTTGAAGGAGGTGGTTTTGCTTGCCCATGAAATATTTAGCTATGCTCATCCATTATTTAAACAATATATGGTGCCACACGTGAATGCCGTGCGAGCCTTTTTTGAGTCTCAGCAGCAAAGCCAGCCAAGATCTCACCGCATGGAACATGCTGAGCTTAGCCGTACAATGCCATTCCGTCTGAAAATAAGTTCCTTGGTATACCGGCTGCACCTGGAGCACCGGATCGGCTTTAAGCAGCACGAATTGTGAAATGACGCCCAGCATCGTCGTTTTAATCGACCATACTGCCCCCGTCGTCATGGCCGTCCACATCGCGTCTCCAACGCCTACCGTTGTCGACCATTTCCATTCGGTCAATTGCACCTTTTTCAGCAGCTGCTTGACCCAGCCTCGCAAATTATCGGTAACTTCCACCGCATGCTTCAGTTTTTCTATAAACCGCTGTACATTTTCGGCGTCAATTTTCCCCTGCTGCTCTTTGGAATGCTGTACGCCCGCACGGTTGGTACTAATTTGCTCATGCAGCCGAATCATGGCCCCCTGCAATTTCATCTGCGGGATCTTCACCTTATAGTGCAGCAGCCCGTACAGCCCTACAATTCGCACATCGATATGGTCAAGCTCGCCCTTCCTAGTCAGCTTTCCATATACACGCACCGGCGAAGCAAGGGCCAGCAGCAATAAGAACAAAAAAAAGAGACCTGCCGCCGTCATCAAGCCGTAAAGGTTTCCGGGCATTTTGCTTCCTCCGTTTTCCTATTATGGATTGAATATAGTATGACCCGGCGGTCAAATCTCATTCTCTGCAAGCTTGATTAATTCGGCGGAATCTCGTCAATGGTCATTTGCCGCTCGCCGATGCGTTCAAACAGCATTTGCGTCTGTTCTTCAAGGGCGTCTTCTACATCGATGTGCTTCGGCTCTGGCAAAGCTTTAATGCTCGACAAGCCGAAATAATCGAGGAACGCTTTGGTCGTGCCGTACAAAATAGGACGTCCTATTGCTTCCGCGCGGCCCACCTCTTCAATTAAATCTTTAGAGACGAGCGACTGAATCGCTCTATCGGTTTTGACACCGCGAATTTCCTCGATATCAATACGGGTAATCGGCTGGCGGTAGGCAACGATTGATAACGTCTCCAGCGCTGCTTGAGACAGCTGCGATCGTGTTGGCGTATAGGCCATCCGCTCAAAATAAGCTGCGTGATCAGGATGCGTCGTCAACCGATATGCACCAGCAACCTCCGTTACCTGAACGCCCCGCTCCTCCCGCGCCAAATCCCGGTGCAGCTCATACACCAAATCGGCAGCAAGCTCAGCATCAAACTGCATAATATCAGCAATTTGCCGCTTCGTCAGTCCTTCATCTCCTGCCATGAACAGCAGGCCCTCAATAATCGACTTCAACTTCTGATAATCCACTGTCCTCTGCATCCCCTCTCCAATGAATGACAATATCATCAAACAGCTGATGCTGAAAACAACGAATATGCTTCATCTTCATCAACTCCAAAATCGCCAAAAACGTTACGACGATTTCATGCTTGTCCATATTTTCACGAATCAGCTTTGAAAACTGCACCGTCTCATACTGCCGCAGTACTTCAACAATGTCGCGAATCCGATCCTTTACGGAAATTTCGTCCCGCTGCACGGTCGCCACAAATTGGCGCCTCGCTGCCTTTTTGAGCGCACGCTGAAAAGCCGCTACCAGATCAGACACATGCAGGCCCTCAAGCGGGTTAATGTCCTGCTCCTGCAAAAAGGGGGTCATGTCCTCCGGCTCACGCGAAAAAACGAGGCTCCGCTGCGTTTCCTTCTCGCGCAGCTGCTCGGCAATTTGCTTGAATTTGCGGTATTCCACGAGCTTCTGAATGAGCTCATCACGAGGATCAAGGCCATCATCCGGCCAGTCCTCATATTCTTCCTCAAACACGGGCGGCTTCGGCAGCAGCTGCCTGCTCTTGATGGCCAGCAGCGTAGCTGCCATCACCAAAAACTCGCTGGTCACCTCAAGCTCCATCTCCGTCATTGCGTTCAAATAGTCCATATACTGATCTGTAATCTCATTGATCGATACCTCATGAATATCGATTTCTGCTTTATCAATCAAATGCAGCAGCAAATCCAGAGGCCCTTCGAAAGATTCCAGCTTGTAAAGCACTGACACTGCCATTTCCTCCCGACTAATCTTCCGATAAAATCGCTGCGCCACCCGTAAGCGTAAACAGCTGCTGCCAACACACACTAGCGGCATCCATCCGTTACGCTGAAAATATAGAAAGGCCTCTTCTCAGAGGCCCATCTCGCGAGCTGCAAGCCTTAAGCTTAATTATGCAGCAATTTTGTCAAATTAGCCATCTCTATTGCACTAGCAGCTGCTTCATACCCTTTATTTCCAGCTTTTGTTCCTGCGCGTTCAATCGCTTGCTCGATGGAATCAACCGTCAATACGCCAAAAATCGTCGGTACGCCCGTTTTCAAGCCAACAGCCGCTACCCCTTTGGCCGCCTCATTGCACACATAATCAAAATGCGGCGTTGATCCTCTAATAACGGCGCCAAGCGTAATAACCGCATCGTATTTGCCGCTCTCTGCCATTTTTTGCGCGATAAGCGGAATTTCAAAAGCTCCTGGCACCCAAGCAACCTCAACCTCATTATCCAAAGCGCCATGGCGTTTAAACGCATCAAGCGCTCCGCTCAGCAGCTTGCCGGCAATAAATTCGTTAAACCTTCCAACAACGATTCCGTAACGCAAGCCTTCCGATACTAAATGTCCCTCATATACATGCGGCATAATTAAATTCCTCCCAAATGGTTTTTATAATATTTTTAATATTACTGTTGTTCCTGGTTTTGATCCTGAAAATCGAACAGATGGCCCAGCTTCGCCTGCTTCGTCCGCAAATAACGATCATTGTCCTTATTCGCTTCCATTTGAATCGGCACACGCTCGGTGACTTCAAGGCCATAGCCTTCCAGCCCTTTAATTTTGCGCGGGTTGTTGGTGAGCAGGCGCATTTTGCGAATGCCGAGATCGCGCAAAATTTGTGCGCCAATACCGTAGTCCCGCAAGTCCGGCGCAAATCCAAGCTGCAAATTGGCATCGACCGTATCCAGCCCCTGCTCCTGAAGCACATAAGCTTTCAGCTTGTTGATCAGACCGATTCCGCGTCCTTCCTGGCGCATATAGAGCAGCACGCCATTGCCCGCTTCCTCAATTTGCGACAGCGCTGCCGCAAGCTGCGGCCCGCAATCACAACGATGCGAATGGAACACATCGCCCGTCAAGCATTCCGAGTGCACGCGCACAAGCAGCGGAGTTTCTGGATCAATCTCGCCTTTGACAAAAGCAACATGCTCCTTGCCGTCTACATCATTCGTAAAACCAATCGCTTTAAAATCGCCGAAATCCGTTGGCATATTAACCTCAACGACACGCTCGACGAGCTTTTCCTTCGCATTGCGGTATATAATCAGCTCTTGGATTGTAATAAGCTTGAGATCATGCTCATGCTTAAACGCCACGAGATCCGGCAATCTTGCCATCGTGCCATCTTCATTAATGACCTCGCAAATGACCGCTGCCGGTTCCGAGCCGCACATCAGGGCCAGATCGATACCTGCCTCTGTATGGCCTGCCCGTCTGAGCACACCGCCATCTTTCGCAATTAGCGGGAAAATGTGGCCCGGCTTGCGGAAATCTGCCGCCTTCGTGTTCGGGTCAATGAGCGACTTGACCGTCTCGGAGCGCTCATGCGCAGAGATGCCGGTCGTTGTGGAGATATGGTCAACGGAAACGGTAAACGCCGTTCCATGAAAATCCGTGTTGCGCGCTACCATCGGCGGCAGCTCCAATTGCTCCGCCCGCTCTGCGGTAATCGGAACACACACAAGCCCCCGCGCCTTTGTAATCATAAAATTGATGACTTCAGGCGTCGCCATGGAGGCCAGCGCAATGAGGTCGCCCTCATTTTCCCGATCCTCATCATCTACAACGATAACGGGCTTGCCAAGCAGCAAATCCTCAAGCGCTTCCTCAATCGTATTGAACAAAGATTTCTCTAAAGGCTGATCCTGCTGTCCCATAAAGCTTCCCTCCCTGATCATTCACCACTTCAACTAGCCACTACCTGGTTATTACATAAATCCATTTTCACTTAAAAAAGCAGCGCTCAGCTTTGCTCCGCCAGCCTTGCCGGCTTTGCCGCCGGAAGCCGCACCAGCCTCGCGTGCTGGCTTGAAATGCAGCAAATGCTCCACATATTTGCCAATCATATCGCATTCGATATTAACCGAATCGCCTATGCGCTTATCCAGTAATGCCGTTTCTCCCAGCGTATGTGGGATGACCGATACCGAGAAGCCAGAATCATTCGTCCCGACAACCGTCAAGCTGATGCCATCAATAGCGATCGAACCTTTAGGAATGACATATTTCAGCGTTGCCGCATCATGGAGCTTTATGCTGAATATGACAGCATTAGCGTCGGTTTCCCTTTTGGCAATGATGCCTGTACCGTCAATATGCCCCTGCACCATATGACCGCCGAAGCGCCCTCCTGCCAGCATCGCCCGCTCCAGGTTGACCTGCTCCCCGGGCTTCAGCTGGTGAAGATTGGAGCGCCGGTACGTTTCTGGCATTACATCGGCATCAAAGGTGCTGCCTGTAAAGGAGATGACTGTCAGACAAACGCCGTTTACCGCTATGCTGTCACCCAGCGCTACGCCTTCGAGAACGCGGGAAGCAGCAATCGTTACTACCATAGCCTCACCCTGCTTGACCACCCGTTTCAACTTACCGACTTCTTCAATCAGACCTGTAAACACGGCCAGCCCTCCTCTCTAAACATCGCGATAGACAGGGTAGCCGCTAATGCAAATATCAGCTCCCGCTTGTTCCACCTGCATACGCTCCAGCTCAATAGCCTGTGCCATTTTCTCGAAGCCTTCAAAATCAAAGGTGCCGGGAGCGGCTGCCCCGCCAATAATTTTAGGTGCCATATAAAGCATGATTTTGTCGATGAGTCCGGCTGTCAGCATCGCGCCATTAAGCTTGCCGCCACCTTCCAGCAAAACCGAACCAATTTCCAGCTCGCCAAGCTTTCTCATCGCTTCTGGCAAATCCACCTGCTTGCCAGTGCCTGCCCGAATGAGCTCAACGCCAGCTGCCAGCAGCTCCTGCGCCTTGGCATCATCCGCCTGCTCAGTTGCGATGACGATCGTCCTTGCCGTCCGATCCGTCACCACACGCGCGGTAAGCGGCAGCTTAAGGCTGCTGTCGATGACTATACGCACCGGATGCAGCGCCGGAACGTCCGCTCTCGTAGTCAGCTGCGGATCATCGGCAAGCACGGTGCCGATACCGACCATGATGCCCATATGCTGATGGCGCAGCGTGTGCACCTGCTCCCTTGCCGCACTGCCCGTTACCCATCTGCTGTCGCCGGTGCGGGAAGCGATTTTGCCGTCGAGCGTGCTCGCTGTCTTAAGGGTGACAAACGGCAGCTTCGTCGTAATGTATTTGTTGAATTTCTCATTCATTTGGTTGGAGCGGTCTCCGAGAAGGCCTACTTCAACCTCAATGCCGCATTCCTTCAGCCGTTCAAGGCCACGCCCAGCTACCTGCGGGTTCGGATCGGTCGTAGCCACGACTACCCGTGCGACCTTGGCATCAATGAGCCGTTCGCAGCAAGGAGGCGTCTTGCCAAAATGGCTGCAAGGCTCCAGCGTCACATAAGCGGTGGCGCCTTCCGCTTCCTCTCCCGCCATTTGCAGCGCATGCACCTCGGCATGCCCGGTTCCCCGCTTGAGATGCGTGCCAAGGCCAATAATCCGGCCATCCTTTACAACGACGCAGCCGACGACGGGATTAATATCCGTCTGCCCCGCCGCTTTCTCTGCCATATCCAGTGCCAAGCTCATATAATAACTGTCATTCAAAATATCCATGAACGCAAAAAACCTCCATTAGCAACATAGCCAACGGAGATGAGAGTATTCCTTAGAGACCCGCTTTCAAGTACACAAATAATCGATTTTAACAGACCTAATTGCCCAGCAAAAAAAAGTGCAAGCAAATAAGCATGAAATCACGCCTTGAAAGTGTCTCCTTCTCCCATCCAGACTGTACTGTCGGTCCCGGAATTGCACCAGGTCAGCCGTATACAAACCGCTCATGCGTTCACACGCTCTGAATGGAATGTACACGGGTCACGGACTGACAGGCAGCAGCTATGTCGCTTCATCGTTCAAAGCGCTTAGACAGCCTCCTGATCACCGCCGGTTGGGAATTTCACCCGACCCCGAAGGAAAGTCACTGTATTATTTTTATAAAATATTGGTCACTTACTTTTAAAATGTAACTCTGATGAAATGTTACCACCGCAAAATTGAAAAAGCAAGAAATTTCGATTTTAATTCTCAGGTTAGCAGCCACACTGTCCTATTCTTTTGTAAAAAAGCCGCTTGTTTTTCCGACGAATCGAAAAAACAAACGGCCTTCCCGCAACGATTAAACCGTTACGATTTCAACTTTTTCCATTTTTTCGCCTTGGCGGAACGTGTCAACATGCTCCATGCCTTTAGCGACTTTGCCAAATACAGTGTGTCCGCCATCCAAATGCGGCTGTGGAGCATAGCCGATGTAGAATTGGCTTCCGCCTGTGTTGCGTCCAGCATGTGCCATTGCAAGCGTACCACGCTCATGCTTGTTCGGGTTGATCTCACAGTTGATTGTGTAGCCAGGTCCGCCAGTGCCGTTGCCTGTAGGGCAGCCGCCTTGAGCAACGAAGCCCGGAATTACGCGGTGGAAAGTCAAACCATTATAAAAACCATCGTTTGCAAGCTTCTCAAAGTTTGCAACTGTGTTAGGCGCATCTTGATCAAAAAGGTCAATAATAACCTCTGCTCCGTTTGCCATTGTAATTTTCGCTTGTTTTGCCATCTATTAAACATCTACCTTTCTATATCCGAATAAGACTACGTTACCAAATTTAACCCTTATTTCGCAAGGGCTGTTTTGCGAAGTCTTGCCGGAAGCAAGTCATTGCCGACAATATTGTCCAAAGATTCGCGCTGAACGACGAGATCAGACACGCCATCTTTGACAAATACGACGGCTGGACGGCGGAAACGGTTGTAGTTGCTCGCCATCGAATAATTATAAGCGCCCGTGCAAAATACTGCAAGCAGATCGCCGCTGTTTGCTTTCGGCAATTCCAGATCAATAATGAGCTTGTCGCCGCTTTCGCAAGCTTTGCCCGCTACGGTAACGGTCTCTTCGTTCGCTTCGTTCGCACGATTCGCAAGCATCGCTTCATAAACGGATTGATACAGCGCCGGACGCGGGTTATCCATCATGCCGCCGTCTACAGCGATATATTTGCGCACGCCTGGTATTTCTTTGCTCGTTCCAACGGTATAAAGCGTTGTGCCTGCATCGCCAACCATGCTGCGGCCTGGCTCAACCCAAATTTCAGGAAGCGGGAAATCCGCTGCCGTAAAGCTGGAAATAAGCGTATCCGTGATCGCTGCCACGTATTGAGCAACTGGAAGCGGGGAATCTCCGTCAACATAACGGATGCCGAAGCCTCCGCCAAGGTTGATAACCTGGAACGTCAAGCCAAGGTCTTGGCGAATTTCAATCGCAAACGCCGACATTTTCTCAACAGCCATCTGGAAGCCGTCTACTTCAAAAATTTGCGAGCCGATGTGGGAATGAACGCCAAGCACATCCAGATTGGACAGCTCCATCGCTTCTTTAATCGCCTGCTTAGCCGCGCCATTCGTCAAGTCGAAGCCGAACTTGGAATCCTGTTGGCCTGTGGAAATATAGTCATGCGTATGCGCCTCAACACCCGGCGTAATCCGCAGCAAAATTTTAACTGTCAAGCCTTTGTCCTTCGC
Source organism: Paenibacillus liaoningensis (assembly GCF_059609455.1). Classification (NCBI taxonomy): domain Bacteria; kingdom Bacillati; phylum Bacillota; class Bacilli; order Caryophanales; family Paenibacillaceae; genus Paenibacillus; species Paenibacillus liaoningensis. The sequence continues at coordinate 214,331 of NZ_JCAALU010000014.1, read as the reverse complement.
CAGCGCATTAAGCACTTTAAGCTCAATAGAATTGTCTACTACGAAGCAGCCGATGCCTGCATCAAGCGCCATGTTGATTTCATCCGGCGATTTATTGTTGCCGTGAAAGTGGATGCGCGCTGCCGGGAAGCCCGCTTTCAGCGCCGTATGAAGCTCTCCGTCGGAAACGACGTCAAGTGACAGGTTTTCCTGCTCGGCAAGCGCACACATGGCCATTGTGCTGAATGCTTTGCTTGCATAGGCCACTTGGAATTGCAGGCCGGATTGTTGAAAAGCAGTCACATATTCATTCGCACGCTTACGCACAAGCGCCTCATCGACAATATATAGCGGCGTACCATATTCTTTCGCCAGCTCCGTTACATCGCAGCCACCGATTTCCAAATGCCCCTGGGCATTAACTTTGCTCGTTCCATGCAAGTACATTGTTATTATTCCTCCATACGTGAATAGATTCGATTTGCACCAATAGCAACAGTATATCGTAATCTACCCGCAAGCGTAATGGATAATTTAACATGTCATTTGCATTTTTTCCGATTTCACTCCGTTTTAGGCATTTTATCGAGCTGCTGCGGCCGCAGCAGATTGGGCCGCTTGCGATTTTGCAGCACGGGCGTCCGGAAAATAATACTCATCATCGCTCTGAAGTCGAACGGGATGAACGGCCACATGTAAGGGCGGTTGAATGAACGCTCCATGCACAAAAACAGCAAGATGACCGTCGTCCCGACAATAAAGCCAGGAACCTGGAGAGCAGCTACAAGCGTAATGAGCACAAGTCTGATAATCCGGTTCGCCAGGCCCAGCTCATAGCTCGGCGTCGCAAACATGCCAATAGCCGCAACCGACATGTACAAAATGACCTCGTTGACGAAAATGCCTGTCTTCACTGCAATATCCCCAATGAGAATAGCCGATACGAGCGACATCGCCGTTGCCAGCGAAGTTGGTGTATGCACCGAGGCGAGGCGCAGCAGATCGACGCCGACCTCTGCCAGCAAAAACTGCACGAGCAGCGGCAGCTTGCCGGTTTTTGAAGGTCCGAGAAATTCCAGCGCCTGCGGCTTTAGCTCAGGATGGATAACGAACAGCAGCCAGAGCGGCAGCAGAAAAAGCGAGGCGAATATGCCAATAAATCGTACCCAGCGCAGATAGGTACCGATAAACGGCGTCTGGCGATTTTCCTCGACATGCTGGATAAGATCGAAATACGTCGTCGGCAAAATCATGACGCTCGGCGACGTATCCACGAAGACGACAACTGCCCCTTCAAGCAAATGTGAGGCTACGACGTCTGGACGCTCAGAGTAACGCACAAGCGGGAATGGGCTCCAGCCCCGTTTAACGGTCGCCTCCTCCAGCTGCTTGTCGGCAAGCGGAAGGCCGTCAACCTTGACGATCGAAATTTTTTCCTTAATGGATTTAAGCAATTCCTTGTCTACCAGATCGTTAATGTAGGCGATACAGACATCCGTCTGCGTTCGCTCGCCGATCTGCACCAGCTCGTAACGAAGCTGCGGGTCGCGCAGTCTGCGCCGTACAAGCGATATATTCATCATCAACGTTTCGACGAAACCGTCACGGCTGCCCCTGACGGCCCGCTCCAGGCTCGGCTCGTCCGGCGAGCGGGCCGGGTAGTTTTTGGCGTCAATGAGCAGCGCCGTCGCTTCCTTGTCGATGAACAGCGCCGTTCCCCCAGAGAGAATGCCCGTCAGCAGCTTGTTCCAATCCTGCTCAGACCTAACTTGAGTCGCTGGCACATACATATCTAGAAAGGCATGCAGCGCATCGGATGACAAATCGTCCGGCTGCAAATAGGTCAGCCGCTTAAGCACTTCTGTTTGCAGCGTATCCTTTGCCAAACCGTTCATAAACACGAAGGCAACCCGCCGCTCGCCGAAGATCATTTCCCGAACGACAACATCGAAGCTGGTGCCGTAGCCAAGCTCATTTTTCAGCCGCTCCAGCACGTCATCCAAATCAGAAGGTATTCGTTCCTCTCGGCCATCCTGCCCTTGCTTGCTGCCCTGCCCTTTGCCTTGCGACTTCCTTCGTCCCAGCGTTTTAGAACGGGCATGCAGCGGCTGGCCGTGGCCATGCTGCCCTTCCTCCCTATTTTGCTGCTGGTCGCTTCTACTCTCCTCGCGTCGCTCCTGATGCTCCCCTACAACAAGCTGCTTGGCGTGAATAAACTCCTTCACCTGCCGCCAGCCTCGTTTTCTTTTGCCGGATGAATGGATGTCCCTATCTGTATCCGTGCCCCGCTCATTTCCCAGCTTCATCATGTCAGGAATACTAGCGTGCTTGTAATCTTGTCCCGGTTCATTATGCTGCTCCTGATCCTTATCCATCTTCTTCCTTCACCTCACTCAGTTCTCCAGCATTGCCATCTTATTTCCCTGCCATTTTCCTACCATTGATACCAAAGCCAGTCCAGCAGCGATCCCAATGTTTTGCCAAGCACCATCGCCATCACAAGGCCAACTAAATAGTCCGACAAATGGATGCGTTTGGCGAGGATGGGGAAGACGTTCAGCACCTCCGTAAGCGCCGCCGCAAGCAAGCCGACGAAAATGCCGTTCAGCAGCCCGGCAGCCATTTGTGATGTAATGCCTGCAAGCGAAAGCTTCCAATCGAAAAAATCTGCGAATGTCCAATAGACCGCCCCGCTTATAACGGCCGTCTCAAACCAAATGGACAGGCTATAGGCATAAGCGATCTGCGCAAGCCGCGGAATAAGATCCAGCACCGTTAGCAGCGCCACCAGTCCGCTGCCTACTGCAAGTCCTCCCGATAAGCCCAGCATGACAATAAATGCATGAATCGGCCAATCAAGCATCGTCCTCACTCCGAGCGGTTTGGCGATCATTTTTTTTACGCATCTCGTCGGCGATGACGTAGGCGTTCACATTTTCCTGGTAGGTGAACAGCTCTACCTCAAGCGGATTCGGCTCTTCATTGAACCTTTTTCGGAACAGATGGTTGAAAAACAGCACCATGCCCAGCCCTATGCCGAAGGAATATGGAATTTGAAACCACAGCGGATGCTCGTTATGCTCTCCGGTAATCAGCTCGACGATCCGAATATGGACCTCCTTCATGCTGACGTCGGTATGGAAGTTCATAATTGCCAGACCCGCGCCAAAAAACAGCAGCAGCCACGAAAAAATAAGCAGCGGAATCCGCGGCTTGGGCGGCTTGTCCGCAATCATGACCAACACCTGCGGATCGCCATAGGCTTCAATAGACAAGCCTGGCTCAAGCTCCCGCAGCCGGCTGACGATTTGCAGCAAATCGATGACGACGCGGTTGCCGTCTGGCTTGCTGTGACGATATAGAACGAGCTGGCCCAAGCGGCGTTCCTGCTCTTCGGACTCGCCAAGCAGCCTCGCCGCCTGCCCGAGCGTCACTTCTTTCCCGGGGCGTATTCCAATCCGCTTGCGCAAGCGCAAATAGAGAGGCTGCCGCTGCATCGTATCCATCCGTCATCAGTCCTTTATCTGTACTTGGGTTCGTTTCCCTTTTAGTATGAGAAAAACAGGAATAAGATAGTCACGCTGCAGCAGGTAAAAACAAGAAAAAAAGATCAAACCGCCTACAAGGCGATTTGATCTTTGATGGACTGCAATATTTTTTTCTCCAGACGCGACACCTGTACTTGTGAAATGCCTAGACGACTCGCTACTTCTGATTGCGTCTTGTCCCGGTAATAACGCAAATACACGATGAGCCGTTCCCGCTCGCTAAGGCCTTCGATAGCCTCGGTAAGCGCAAGCTTGTCGAACCAGCGCTCCTGCGAATCATCGGCAATTTGATCCATCAGCGTAATGGGATCGCCGTCATTTTCAAATACCGTCTCATGAATCGAGGTTGGCGGCTTATTCGCTTCCTGCGCAAATACGACATCCTCCGGCGTAATGCCCAGCCGTTCCGCTACTTCACTAATAGTCGGCAGCCGTCCCAGCACCTTGGAAAGCTCGTCTTTCATTTTGCGCACCTTATTCGCCGTTTCCTTGAGCGAGCGGCTGACTTTAAGCGTACCGTCATCTCGCAAAAACCGCTGGATTTCACCGATAATCATCGGCACGGCATAGGTGGAAAATTTAACATCATAGGAAAGGTCGAATTTGTCAACCGACTTGAGCAGACCGATACAGCCGATCTGAAACAGATCGTCAGGCTCATAGCCCCGGTTGATGAAACGTTGAACTACTGACCATACCAAACGAATATTGCATCCTACAAGCGTGTCCCTTGCCAACGTGTCGCCAGACTGGCTTAACGCAATAAGCCGCTTTACTTCCGCATCATCCAAATACGGCTGAGCCGTTTGTTTCAACCCGGAATCCATGAGGTTCAACCCCTATGCGCTAGTTGTATAGCGCTTTTTTCGATTCAATTCGTTTCAGCATGCTGACGCGCGTACCGCCGCCAAGCTCGCTGACAACCTCGAATCGGTCCATAAAATTTTCCATGATCGTAAAACCCATGCCCGAGCGCTCAAGCTCCGGCTTGGAAGTGTAAAGCGGCTGGCGAGCCAAGTCCAAATCTTCAATACCGCGTCCATGGTCAATAACCGTCAAGGAGATCGTTTCTCCTTCAATATAACCCTCTATCGTCACTTTGCCGGCTGCGTCGCTATCATAGCCGTGAATAATCGCATTGGTTACCGCTTCCGAGATTGCTGTCTTTAAATCATTCAGCTCCCCAAGCGTCGGATCGAGCTGGGAGACGAAGGCTGACACCGCTACGCGGGCAAAAGCCTCGTTCTCTGAGCGGGCGCTGAAGGTTAATGTCATTTCATTGCTTCGCTTCACGATACCACCTCCAGACTTGAAATCGCCATCCGTTCATTATCATGAATTTCCAAAATTTTAAACAAGCCCGACATTTCAAAAAGCCGGTGAACGCTTGGACTAACGGCGCAGACAACCATTTTCCCGCCTCTTGCCTTCACCTGCTTATACCTGCCCAGAATGACGCCAAGCCCCGAGCTGTCCATGAATTGCAAATCCTTCAAGCTGAGAATGATGTGGTCGCTGCTTCCTCGTAAAATCGCATCCTCCATCTTGACCTTGACGACGTCGGCTGTATGATGATCCAGCTCTCCGCGCAGACGTACAATAAGCACATTGCGATAATGCTCCAGTTCAGCTTGCAAATTCATAATTGCTGTTCATCTCCTTTAAGCTGTGCATTTGGATAGAACTAGCATTTCTCCAGCGGGGCATGTGTTTCCTGCACGGCGACAAAACTAGAAGCAGAGCCCTAAGAGGTGACAAAATATGCAGCTTAAGCTCGCTATTTTCTGGCAAAACGCACGGAATGAATCCAGATTACCCTGTTCAATCCGATTTAATCCGGTTTAAGCGAACAATCCGCCAAACGAGCGCTTCAGCATTTTCCACCAGCCAGCCCGTTCAATCGTCTGCGGCGCATCAACGGGGAATTCCTTCAGCAGCTTGTCTCCCTGATAGACGAGAAGCTTGCCGATCGGCGCACCAATCGCAACAGGCGCTTTAAGCGAGCCGTCGATTTTCAGCTCATAGCGGATATCGCTCGTGTTTGCCCCTTTTTTGAGCAGCACGCTGTATGCATGGGGAGCGACCAGCTCAAGCTCGGACACCACGCCCTTCTCCACATGCACCTTGCCCATGGCATCGCCCTCTTTAAAAATCGGATGCGTCATATATTGGGCAAACGCATAATCAAACATTTGCGACACTTCCGTATTGCGTGTCTTCGTATTCGGCTCGCCCATTACGACTGCAATGATGCGAAGCCCATCCCGTCTTGCCGTGGCCGACAAGCAAAACTTAGCTTCATTCGTAAATCCGGTTTTCAGGCCGTCTGCACCGCTATAGAACCGCACAAGCTTATTTGTGTTGACGAGCCAGAATGGCTTCTCTGACGTTTTACGCAAATAATCCTGATACATTCCCGTGTATTTCGTAATATTCGTATGCTTGAGCAGCTCACGCGACATAACCGCAATGTCATGGGCCGACGAATAATGATCCTTTGAAGGCAAGCCGTTGCAATTGGCAAAATGGGTTTCCTTCAGCCCGAGCTGCTTCGCTTTCTCATTCATCATCGCCACGAATTGCTCCTCGGTGCCTCCAAGCTTCTCTGCCATCGCAACAGAAGCATCATTGCCAGAGGCTAGAGCAATTCCTTTAATCATGTCGTCAACGGTCATTTCCTCGCCGGGCTCCAGAAAAATTTGCGAGCCGCCCATGGAAGACGCATATTCGCTCGTCTGCACCTTGTCGGTCAGCTTGAGCTTGCCGTCAGCCAGCGCCTCCATAATAAGCAGCATCGTCATAATTTTGGTGATGCTTGCCGGAGGCAGCTGATCATGGCTGTTTTTCTCGTAAATAATCGTTCCACTGTCCGCATCCATAAGAATGGCAGAACGGGCCGATGGCGCCAAATGAGGCTCCGCGCTTCCGGACTGCTCCGCTGCTGGCAGCGATGGGAAGAGCGGTGTCTCAGCCACTTCTGCCGCGAATACAGCGGTTGGCAAAGAGACAGCTAGCGCAAGGATGCATAAGCACAGTTTATTCCATAGTTTTTTCAAGAACAGATTCCCTCCTATGAAGCTGCGGCATGCCCGTACTCCGCAAAATGTTCGGTTCACGGGAATTCGCCGCAATTCGGCTATATTTAAATATAAGAATTTATAAGTTTTACACTTATAAATGGGCTTATATTTCACCCGCGAAACGGAAGCTTTGCCGCCAAAGGACGGCTTCAGCCGTTTACGCTTGTCTTCCACAGTGTCGCCTGTTTTTATGTAAATTATTCCAAAATGCTTATATTCGTAAAAAAAACCGCCCTCGCAGAAGCTTTAGCTTCCTGCAAGAACGGTTTTTGAATTTTTTTACGTCATTACCTGCTAATTAAATCTAATTACCCCTTTTTATTGCGACAGTCGCCTTCGCTAAGCATCATTTGGCAGTTCTCAACATACGCTTCATGCCACTTGCTCTGTTTATTTATGGCTGGAAACGGTCCGTCGCTCTTCCTGCGCACGCACGATTAAAACGTCTAGCGATTGGCTTAGCCGCAGTACCTCTCGGTGAAGAAAAGTTTGTTTGATAAGCGCCGTCTCAACCATTTTATCGCGCAACTTCTCCATCTCCAAGAGCAATTGCTTGTCCATTTAACTCCACTCCATTTTTCTATAATTACGGACATTATACGACGATGGCGTTTTAAAATACTGTCACAATGAGTCGAGCCAATTGTTACAATTGTGTTACAAGTTTGCGGACAAAATAACACCAATTTCCAGCTTATTTAAACTACTTAAGCAGTAAACTGTTCTTTAAATGAGCGGAACCAAACCTTTTACAAGGTCTAAAAATTGAGATTTCACGCGCTCTGCCGTCTCCATAACCTCTTCGTGGTTAAGCGGCTGATCCAAAATCCCCGCAGCCATATTCGTAATACAAGAAATGCCAAGAACTTCAATTCCCGCATGTCTTGCGGTTATCACTTCCGCAACGGTCGACATTCCGACAGCATCTGCCCCCAAAACGCGCAGCATGCGAATTTCCGCAGGCGTTTCATACGTCGGTCCGAGCAGTCCAGCGTATACTCCCTCAGCTAGTGCAAGCCCTTGGCTTGCCGCAAGTTCACGGGCAATACCGCGCAGTCGTTTGCTGTAAGCCTCCGACATATCAGGGAAACGAACGCCCAGCTCGTTATCATTTGGGCCAATCAGCGGGTTTTTGCCTGTCATGTTCAGGTGGTCAGAAATCAGCATCAGGTTGCCGGATTCAAACGCAAGGTTGACGCCGCCAGCCGCATTCGTCACAAGCAGCGTTGATACGCCAAGTGCCTTCATTACGCGTACCGGAAATGCCGTCAGCTCTGGGCCGTAGCCTTCATACATATGAAAGCGGCCGCGCATCAATAGTACTGGCCGGCCGGACAAGGTGCCAATGAGAAGCTCTCCTGCATGGCCTTCCACTGTGGACACCGGGAAATGCGGAATATCGTGGTACGCAATCGTCACTGGATTTTCCAAATGATCGCCTAAAACACCAAGACCGGAGCCCATAATCAGGCCAACCTCTGGCAACAAGTCCGTACGTCCGGCAATGTAGGATGCCGCTTCTTTAATTTGTGCTGCTGTAATTACGCTCATAGTTATAGCCTCCAAGTCGTTCGTTCATTCATTCTTTAGTTCATTCGTTCATTCATTAGTTGATTCATTCATTCGTTCGTTATTTAATTTAGATAATTCAATTAAGCTTCAAGCAATTCGAGAAAGCTTGTGCCGTTTGGCGGAGTCTTTACGTTAAAGTTGTCGGCAATCGTCGCTCCTAAATCGGAGAAGGTTGCTCGCGACGCTAGCTGTCCAGGCTGCTTGAATGCTGGGCTATAAAGCAGCAGCGGCACATATTCCCGCGTATGGTCCGTACCCGGATGAACGGGATCATTGCCGTGATCTGCGGTAATGACTAGCAAATCGCGCGGTCCAATCGTTTGCGTAAGCTCAGGCAAAGCGCGGTCAAACTCTTCTAGTGCGGCGGCGTAGCCTTCTGGGTCTCTGCGATGTCCGTACAAGGAATCAAAATCAACGAGATTCGTAAACAGCAAGCCCTTAAAAGGCTCCTTCAAAGCAGCTATCGTACGGGCGATGCCATCAGCGTTGCTCTTCGTGGGCGTAGAAGCATTAATGCCCTCTCCATCAAAAATATCATTGATTTTCCCGATGGAAATCGTGTCGAGTCCGCCATCTTGCAGGGCATTAAGCACCGTAGGCTCCGGCGGCTTGACTGCATAATCATGGCGATTAGGCGTACGCTTGAACGCGCCCGGCTCCCCTTCATAGGGTCTGGCGATAACCCGCCCTACCGTATATCGCTCATCCATCGTCAGCTCACGCGCAATTTCGCAAGCGCGGTATAGTTCGTCTAGCGGGATGATGCCTTCATGCGCTGCAATTTGAAAAACACTGTCAGCAGAAGTGTAGACGATCCATGCTCCCGTCTCCATTTGCTCAGCGCCCAGCTCGTCCAAAATTTCCGTACCGCTTGCCGGCTTATTGCCGATGACCTTGCGTCCTGTGCGCTCCTCGAATAAAGCGATCAGCTCATCCGGGAACCCGCCTGGAAACGTCTGAAAAGGGACAGTCAGCTTCAGCCCCATCAGCTCCCAATGCCCGGTCATCGTATCTTTGCCAACCGATACCTCCTGCATTTTTCCATAGTAAGCGCCAGACTGTCCCTCTGCCGGCTTCCAATCGCCGAGCGGCGCAATACGGTCAAGGCCAAGCTGGCGCAAATTTGGCAGGCTTGTCCCCTTTACTCTTTCTACGATATGCCCAAGCGTATGCGAGCCAACGTCGCCGAACGCCTCCGCATCCGGCTGTTCGCCAATTCCAACGCTGTCGAGCACAATAACGGCAATACGATCAAATTTACTCATGTAGTCCCAACCTTTCTGGTAGTATATCTGGTGAAGAACAATGTGCTTATGTGAAAGGTTTGACTTTCCACCAACATTCGGTGCGCATCCGCACTGCCTGACCTAGTCTTAAGCAGCCGCTGACTTTGCTATCTTTCAAGCGCGTGGATGCGCGCTGTTGTATACATCTTTCATTTTCACCTTTGTCAGTTTGGAGTATTTCTGGGTTGTAGCAACATCGGCGTGGCCAAGCAGCGCTTGTACGGTACGCACATCAGCGCCGTTTTCGAGCAAATGGGCAGCGAACGAATGGCGCAGCGTATGCGGCGTAATATCCGCTTCAATGCCGGCCTCTTTTGCATACTTTTTGACCGTCTTCCAGAAGCCCTGCCGCGTCATCCGCGTCCCCAAATGATTCAAAAAGAGCGCGTCCTCCTGCTTGCCGTGCCGCTGCAGCCCGATTCTCCCATGCTTCAAATAATCTTCCAGCGCTTCCGCAGCTTTTCTTCCAAATGGAACAATACGCTCCTTCCGGTTGCTGCCTACACACTGAATAAAGCCGAGCTGCTGGTTGACGCTTGGCACATCCAGCGAAATCAGCTCCGACACGCGCATGCCTGTCGCATACAGCAGCTCCAGCATCGCCTTGTCCCGCTTTCCTGCTGTCGTCACGCATTGCGGCGTATCCAGCAGCAGACTTGTATGCTCCATCGATAAAATTTGCGGCGGTTTCGTTTCCTGCTTCGGCGATTCAATATAGATGGAAGGGTCGCGATCAATGAAACCTTCAACCAGCAAATAATGAAAGAAAGCGCGTATCGACACGATATGCCGCGATAAAGTAGACGGCTTGCGCCCATCCTCCTTTAATTGCAGCAAATAATGCGCCAAATGATGCTTTTGCACGGCCGCTGCTGCCTCGATATTCTGGCTTTCCATATAATCCAGTAGAAACAGCAAATCCCGCCCGTACGACTCCAAGGTATTTTTCGACAAGGAGCGTTCCACGCTTAAAAAACGAATAAATGAGTTCACCAAAGATTTCATCCTGTTTCCTTTCATGCTTCCAGCCTTTGCACGCCATTAAAGCGTACTTCGGTATTTCCACACCAAGGATCATAAATCCTGCTTGGCGAGCTTTTTATCCTGCCCAGCTATTCGCCGTACCAATAGAAAAAGCGCAGCCTATCCGCTATATTACCATTATCCCACTCATATGTACTATGCCAAATGGCCTTAACGGCCTCGCCTTGCGGAACTTCATAAGGATTGCTTGGCGACACGACATCAACGAGCCAATCATAGCCGCCAGTGGCGACGATGAACAAACCGATGAACAGCAGCATAAATACGAAGCGGCTGAACCATTTGCGCGCAGACAATACCATTAGCCTCTCGCCCCTCTCTATATATGCGAGCAGGTTTGTCCCGCCCATTTTACCATATGATGAGAGAGGGGCTTATATGCTCAAGCAAGCAGTGTTTGAATCGGTGTAAATGGCAGTTCCAGTGCCGCCGCCACCTGCTCATAGGTTAATTTGCCGCTATGCGTATTGACGCCTTTCTGCAGAGGCTCGCTGAGCTTTATCGCCGCCAGCCCGTCATTTGCGAGCAGCAGCGCGTAAGGCATGGTGACATTCGTCAGCGCAAAGGTCGAGGTGCGCGGCACAGCACCCGGAATGTTCGCTACCGCATAATGGATGACGCCATGTTTGACGTAAACTGGGTCCTTATGCGTAGTAGCCCGGTCAACCGTTGCAATGGAGCCGCCCTGGTCAACGGCGACATCGACGATGACTGCGCCTTTTTTCATCGTTTTGACCATTTCCTCCGTCACCAGATGAGGCGCCTTCGCCCCCGGAATCAGCACAGCGCCAATAAGCAAATCCGCCTTCGCCACCGCCTCGGCAATATGATACGTGCTCGACATTACGGTCTGAATGCGGCCGCCAAATATATCATCCAAGTAACGCATTCGATCAAGACTGCGCTCAAGCAGCACGACGGTTGCTCCCATGCCAAGCGCAACCTTCGCGGCATTCGTACCGACGATGCCGCCCCCGATAATGACGACCTCCCCCGGTGCTACCCCAGGCACACCGCCCAGGAGGACACCTCTGCCGCCGTTAAACGCCTCCAGAAACTGGGCGCCAACTTGTACTGCCATACGTCCTGCAACCTCGCTCATTGGCGTCAGCAGCGGCAGACTGCCATTTTGAAGCTGAATCGTTTCATAGGCTATAGCAGTAACCTCGCTGTCCATTAAAGCTTTCGCCAGCTCCGGCGCAGCCGCAAGATGCAAATAGGTGAACAAAAGCTGCCCTTTGCGGAAAAATCCATATTCCTCTGGGAGAGGCTCCTTTACTTTCATAATCATTTCTGCGCGTTCCCATACTCCAGCAGCCGAGTCTACGATTACGGCACCCTCGCTTGCATAATCGCCGTCTTGAAAGCCGCTGCCATCTCCTGCCCCTGTCTGTACTAGCACTTGATGTCCCGCTGCTTTAAGCATGGTGACGCCTGCTGGCGTCAATGCTACCCGGTATTCACTCGTTTTTATTTCTTTGGGAACGCCAATGATCATGAAAAAACCTCCTAAAGAAAATAATGGGGATATAGCCATATTGTACGTCAAAGGCTTGTCCTAAGCGATACAATTTCCATCTGCTGCAAAAAATATGTACTTGGGGACGAATACCCAGTCCACACCTCGCCCTCCTCCATACACTACACAAGTAGTCTCATGTCTGCCTAATAAATGGAGGAGGAGCCCATCATGCCTCGATTAGATAACCTGATCGCTTCCTGTTCTGCCTATAAACCTTCTAAACATACAGAACGCCAGCTCATCAGCTTTACTACGCACAGCTCCTATAAACGCTGCTTGCGCCTGCTCGAATCGCGCGGCATTCATCCATTCAAAACGATGCCTGGCTGCAAAATGATCGGTTTTCTGCTTGACCGGCGCAGCTCGTGGAAACATATTATCCGGCATCCTGAGGTTAAGCTAATGGAGCGGGATGTTAAAATCCGCAAGCATGATACCGCTCCCCAAATGGCAACCCGCACCATAAAGCCAAATCTCCCCATTATAAAAACGACTGTAGACGCCAATAAGGTGCCTTGGAATATTAAAAGAGTACAGGCGCCGCTTGCTTGGAAGCGCACACTTGGCAGACCTGTCAAGCTTGCCATTATTGATACCGGCATTGCCAAGCATCCCGATCTGCGCATATCGGGCGGTGTCAATACGATGGGCGGCACAAGCTATTACGATGACAATGGCCATGGCACTCATGTTGCCGGCATTGCGGCAGGCAGAGGCTTAACAGGACTGTATGGCGTAGCTCCCAATATTAAGCTGTATGCCGTGAAGGCATTGGACCTTTACGGTTCAGGCTACGTGTCCGACATTGTAGATGCCATTGAATGGTGCATTCGCAACAAAATGAATGTCATTAATATGAGCTTTGGCATCGTCAGCGGCCAGCACAGCGATTTGCTGCGCCAAGCGATCAAGCGGGCAGCGAAGCAGGGCATCGTCATTACTGCCTCAGCTGGCAATGAGGGGCCAAATACGACGACGATCGACGAGCCAGCTTCCTTTCCGGAGACGATCGCTGTCGCTGCTACCAATCGGCTCAACCAGATCGCCGATTACAGCAATCGAGGAATGGGCATTGATGTTGCCGCGCCGGGAACAGAAATCATCTCTACTTGGCTGAATGGCAAATATGCCATCATGTCAGGAACGAGCATGTCGTCTCCCCATGTGGCTGGCGGTGCTGCTTTATTGCTGTCCGTAAGGCCAAAGCTAAGCTCCGCCCGTGTATCGACTGTTCTTCGCAAGTGGTCTGTACCGTTAAAAGGCTATTTGCCCACTGCGCAAGGCTCCGGCCTGCTGCGGCTCGGGCGCATTCGCAATGTAAGCTCCTGATCCAGCGGGCCGCGCTATTCTCCAACCCGAACGTCTTTCCTCATATGTAACGCCAAAACGGCTTCGCCGTCCAGAAACACTGGGCAGCAAAGCCGTTTATGATTCGTCTTTTTTCGCATTCGCATTCTTCTCATTGCATTTACGACAAATGCCCTGGAAGTCCAATCGATGGTCGAGAACCGAAAAACCATATTCCTCTTCCAATCGTTCCTCAAGTGGCAGCAGCCAATCGTCCTTAATCTCATCCATCGATCCGCATTGCACACAAATAAGATGATGATGATGGTGCTTGCTGCTGTCCGTTCTCAGATCGTATCTGGCAACCCCGTCGCCAAAATTAAGCTTCTCCACTACATGCATTTCGCTTAATAGCTCAAGTGTCCGATACACCGTTGCAAGGCCAATTTCTGGCGCCTTGTCCTTTACAAGCATGAACACATCTTCCGCGCTCAAGTGATCTTCCTCATTCTCAAGCAATACACGTACTGTTGCTTCACGCTGCGGGGTTAATTTGTAGCCCTGCGACTGCAACTGTTGTTTAATCTTATCAATCCGGGCTTCCATGATTTCCCCCCTACCACACATGCCTGCGCCAACATCAGAAAACGTTTGCTTTCATTATAGAGTCAAACCCTTGTGAAAGTCAAACATTTTGGCGTGGATTGGGCATCAGATTGCCGCGGCGGAAGCGTCTAAAATCGGTGCTGCCCAGCTCATTAACAGTGGAGAGACGTAAGCTTCAATCAAAGCGGCTCCGATTAAAACCATCAGCATCAGCATCGCTGTCGTCGTAAAGCTCAGCATTTGCGGGGCAAGTGTGCCGTTTTGCCGCATCAGCCTATTTTTCACCACATACAACGAAAAAGACAGCGCCGAAGCGCTCGCCATCAAAATGGCCGGCACAATAATTAAATTAGGCGGCGCAATCGAGACGAGCGAAAACAGCACGCCCTTCCATGAATATTGTGTAATGAGCGTACCGAGCGCAAAGCCGACAAGCACGCCTTTTAGAAAATCCATAGCCAGCACCAGCGGTATGCCGACAACGGTAATGCCAAGGAACCACAGCACCAGCAGCCATTTTCCATGAAAAAAAACGCGCTCCCAAAACGTAGCCGCGCTATCCGCAACCGCCCCGCCATGCATAAGCTGTACATACTGGCTCATATCCGAAGCCAAATCCTGCTGCTGCTCAAAGGTGAGCGCATTTACCATCAACCCGCCAAAAATGACGCCCACGACAAACAGCACGCCCACAAACACATACAGCGTCAGCTGGCTCCCTGCGGGCCCCTTCCCCATTCGCGAACGCATAGCCTTCCCCCTCTTGTCCCATGTGATAAAGTGTATGTTCCTTTAAGCACACCTATGACGGGAGAGAAGGAGCTTATACGCTTCCTCTTTCTAAATGGGCAGCTTGCCTGTCAGCAAATACAGCTTCCATACGTAGACAGCCATAATCGTCTTGGCATCACTGATGCGGCCTTCGGAGATATAGGCTTCTGCTTCCTCAAGCGTAATCGCCATCACTTCCAGAAACTCATCCTCATCCGTCTGCTGCTTGCCAGAAACGACCTGATCCGTGAAATAAACATACAGCTTCTCATCCGCAAAGCCCGGCGACGTATAAAAAGCGCTAACAAGCTGCAGCGTATCCGCTTTGTAGCCCGTCTCCTCTTCCAGCTCGCGCCTCGCCGCCTCGAGTGGATCCTCACCAGCATCCAGCTTGCCTGCCGGCAGCTCAATCTGAAATTTCTCCAGCGGCTTGCGGTATTGCTCAACGACGAGCAGCTTGCCATTTAATAGAGCGATGACAGCCGCAGCGCCCGGATGCTTGACGATTTCCCTAGTCGCCGTACTGCCATCCGGCAAGGCGACCGTATCTACCTGCAGCGAAATGATTTTGCCAGAAAAAATCGGTTCGGTATGGGTTGTTTCTTCTTTCCAGCGATTAATTTCCTCATTCATGAATGAATATTCCCCTTTGCGTGTAAGAATAAAGTAACGTGCATAACTTGTCCGATATCCGCATACCTATCCTTATCCAAATATTTTTGATAGTGAAGGAGCTTAGGTAACGATGAAAACCTATACAAGCGTCAGCCATCTTCGCCTTGTCGGCAAAGGATGGGAAATTCGCCATCAACTGCGCCTCATGTCCTGCAAGGCAGCAAGCGGAGCTTCTGAACCGTTAGCAAGCTTTTTGACGCGAACTAGCTCATAATAATGGGTTCTGAATCATAAAAGCGCCAGCAGACTGCCGCCTAAATACATGGAAAACAAGCGATACGCCCGGGAAAATGCTCTTTTCCTGACCTATCGCTTGTTTGGTTTCTCTACTGCTATGCTGCAGGGCCTATTAAGCTTTAGCTGCCTGCTTCATAATCTCAACGACCAATTCCGTCGTTTTGACTAGATCGGCTACTTTAATTTGTTCCTGCGTCGTATGAATATGCTCGTAGCCAACAGCCAAGTTAACCGTCGGCACGCCGAGTCCATTAAACACATTGGCATCGCTGCCGCCGCCGGAGTGGAAGGTTTTTGGCGTCAATCCGATCGCCTTAATCGCCGTTTGGGCAAGCTGCACAACAGCATCGCTCTCATCGTACGAATAAGACGGGTAAATGACCTCGCTGCTGAACACGCCTTTGGCGCCAAACTCCGCTGCTGCACTTTCTACCGCTTCACGCATAGCATCCAGCTGGGCATCCAGCTTATGCTGCACAATACTGCGTGCTTCCGCATTCAGCTTCACATAATCAACGACGATATTCGTAGCGCCGCCGCCTTCAAAAGAGCCAATATTCGCTGTCGTTTCCTTATCGATGCGGCCGAGCGGCATTCTTGCAATCGCTTTTCCTGCCACTTGGATCGCACTGATTCCCGCTTCCGGGTTAACGCCAGCATGAGCTGACTTGCCGTGAAACTCAATGGTGACTCTCGCCTGTGTTGGCGCAGCAACCGCAATTTCGCCTACTGAGCCATTTGAATCGAGCGCGTAGCCGAATTTCGCCTTCAGCTTGGACGCATCCAGCGCGCGAGCTCCGAGCAGTCCCGACTCCTCGCCTACGGTAATGACAAACTGGATAGGACCATGCGGAATCGATTGTTCCTTAAGCACACGAATCGCCTCAAACATCGCGGCAAGACCCGCTTTATCGTCCGCTCCAAGAATGGTAGTGCCATCGCTGCGTATGTACCCATCTGCATCAATTTGCGGCTTAATGCCTACACCAGGCGTTACCGTATCCATATGGGAAGTAAAAAAGATAGTCGGAGCATTTTCCACACCGGATGCTTCCAGATAGGCAAATAGATTACCCGCGCCATGACCTGTTTTGGCTGCCGCATCATCCTCTTCCAGCGAAAGTCCCAGCTCTCCGAATTTTTTCTTAAGCTCAACGCTTATAAGCTGCTCATGCTTCGTTTCACTATCAATTTTCACTAATTGTACAAATTCATCTACTAACCGTTGCTCATTAATCATTAACGTTTCCTCCGTTCGTCATTTTCGACTATAATAGGGCTTATAGAAATGTTTAGAAAGGAGATCTGCCTTGTGAATCCTTCCAAGTATGTTCGAATTGTAGCCATCGTGGTTATTGCTGCCATGCTGTTATCCAGCTTGGTTGCCGGCATCGGCATGCTGTTCTCTTATTAGAACAGCATCCTGCGCAAAACCAAATACATCGCAGAAATGCGGCAGCAGCTGCTGCGCCGCTTCACTTACCGACAGCTCGCGGCCCGTCAGCGTATTAAATGAAGTGACGCCGAACTGTTCGATGCCGCACGGCACAATGCCGCTAAAGCCACTCTCCGCAATGCCCGCCTCTATATTTAGCGCAAATCCATGACTCGTCACAAATCCGCCGCGCTTTCGCGCCCGATTAAATTTCACACCGATAGCCGCAATTTTCTCATCCCCTACCCACACGCCGGTGTACTCGGGCTTCCTGCCTGATTCAATGCCATAATCCTTCAGCCAATTGATGATGACTTGTTCGACGTTGCGCAAATAAGCATGCAGATCGAGGCCGACCGCATCCAGATAAAGCAGCGGATAGCCGACAAGCTGGCCAGGCCCATGATACGTAATATCCCCACCGCGATCAATTTCAAATACAGAAATGCCCCGCTCTGCAAGCTCCTTCTCATCCAGCAGCAAATGCTCGGGATGGCGGTCTGAGCCAAGCGTATAGGTCGGCGGATGTTGAAGAAGGAGAAGCGTCTCCAGACGCTCCTCCTGATCAACTTGCTTCACCATCGATTTTTGCAGCTCCCATGCCTCCGCATAGCCAAGCATGGAAATATAACGGGCTTCAAGCGGTTTCTTCCCATAAGGTACATGAGTAGAGTCAGTCATAGCGGCGTCCCTCATTTCTAATACAATTTCGTATCGTTGTTGAAGCTCTCCAAATTCTCCTTCACCTTTTGCATAAAACGACCGCAAATAATGCCGTCCAAAATGCGGTGATCCAGCGACAAGCAGAGGTTTGCCATCGAGCGAATCGCGAGCATGTCATTAATGACAACCGGACGCTTCACAATCGATTCAAACGTCATAATGGCCGCTTGCGGGTAGTTAATGATCGGATGCGTAATAATCGAGCCAAAGGAGCCCGTATTGTTAACGGTAAACGTACCGCCCTGCATGTCAGCCAGCGTTAAGCGCCCTTCGCGTCCACGGCGAGCCAAGTCGTCGATTTCTTTCGCAAGTCCCGCGATCGTTTTGTGATCGGCGTTTTTTATGACGGGTGTCGCAACCGATTCCTCGGTACCTACCGCAAGCGATATGTTAATGTCGCGCTTCACGATGATTTTATCGACCGCCCACATGGAGTTCATAATCGGGAATTCCTTGATCGCATTAACGACTGCTTTCAACACGAAAGCGAGATAGGTCAAATTAATGCCCTCGCGCTTCATAAATTCATCTTTCACCTTGTTGCGCAGCACGACGAGATTCGTAACATCAACCTCAATCATCATCCACCCATGCGGAATTTCGGTGACGCTCTGTTTCATATTACGTGCGATTGCGCCGCGAATCGGCGTAACCTCAATATAATCTTCGCCTCGTCCAGGCACCCCTGAAACGGGAGAATCATATTGCTGAATCGTTGGCAGGCGCGGCGTTTCGGTCAAATGCAAGCCAGTTGAACGAACTTGCTCAATACTTGGCTCCCGGCCGGTTTGCGGGCTGGCTTTGCTCACAGAACTGCCTGCCGCTCCGCCCGATTCGACGAAGGTAAGCACGTCTTTACGGGTAATACGACCGCCAAGACCAGTCCCCGGAACGTCGCTCAAACGAATATTATGCTCGGCTGCCAGCCTCTGAACAGCTGGAGAGAAGCGATTGCGCATCGACATATCTCCTTCCGCCTCCTGTGCACCGCCTTGCTGAGCTGTAGACAAGCCCGCGCCTTGCGCTGCTTCACTATAACCCGATGGCGCCCCGCCAGTAGCCTGCATTTCTGCTGCGCCTTCCGTTTCGATTAGGCATACCGGCGTCCCAACAGGAACCGTTTCACCGTTGCCAACCAAAATTTTAACCATCGTACCCGATACCGTAGAAGGCAGCTCCGCGCTAACCTTGTCCGTAATGAGCTCACAAATGGGCTCATACATGTCAATGTGGTCGCCAGGCTGCTTAAGCCACTTATCGATCGTTGCCGATACGAGCGATTCCGCCAGCTGCGGAATAACAATCTCCGTCACCGATTTCATCAATTATCCATCTCCCTAAAGGCTTGTGCTACGTGGACTGGCTTTCGTCCAAATTAACGCATTGCAGCGAAATAACTGCTTCGAGCAAGCATTAATACAAAGCCAAATTGCGCATAGCCTCTTTCACTTTTTCTTTATTCAGCAGGAAAAACTTCTCGCCAGGCGGATTAATAGGCATCGCCGGAGCGTCCGGTCCGCATAAACGCATAATAGGAGCGTCCAGCTCATATAACAGCTGCTCCGCAATAATAGCCGACACTTCGGCGCCAACGCCGCCCGTCTTATTATCCTCGTGAATGATTAACACTTTGCCTGTCTTGCGAACAGACTCCAAAATAGCCTCTTGATCAAGCGGCTGCAGCGTGCGCAAATCAAGTATATGAGTGCTGATGCCTTCCTGGGCAAGCTCCTGCGCTGCCTGTTCAACGAACAGCAGCGGCATGCTGTAGCTGATGACGGTAATATCGTCGCCTTCACGCAATACATTTGCTTTGCCAATCGGCACAATATAATCGTCATCTGGTACTTCGCCGGTAATCAGCTTGTAGCATTTTTTATTTTCAAAAAAGAGAACCGGGTCCGGGTCGCGTACAGCAGCCTTTAGCAGCCCTTTCGCATCGTAAGCCCGGTATGGCGCTACAATTTTCAAGCCAGGCGTCCCGAAAAATACCGATTCCGGACACTGGGAATGATACAGCCCGCCAAAAACCCCGCCGCCAATTGGGGCGCGAATAACGATCGGACAGCTCCAGTCATTGTTGGAGCGGTAACGAATTTTAGCCGCTTCGCTTATGATTTGATTCGTTGCGGGAAACATGAAGTCCGAATACTGCATTTCTGCAATTGGCTTCATCCCGTACATAGCTGCACCAATAGCTACACCGGCAATTGCCGATTCCGCTAGGGGCGTATCCATAACGCGCTGCTCTCCGAACTGGTCAATTAAACCTTTCGTCGTTGTAAAAACGCCGCCCTTGACGCCAACATCCTCGCCAAGCACGAACACGTCTTCATCGCGCTCTAGCTCTTCCTTCATGCCAAGCCTAATCGCTTCAATATATTCAATAACTGCCACTAAATGTCGCCTCCTTGCCCAGCATCTCCTGCATACACATGGTCAAGCACCGATTCCGGCGTTGGGAATGCTGCCTTGTCGCCGTATTCAGTCGCTTCGTCGATTTGCTTCTTAATGCCCGCAAGCAGCTCGGCATCCTTCTCCTCGGTAAGGAGTCCACAGTCGATCAAATACTGTCTATATTTTGGCAGTCCATCCTTCGCCCGGTTCTCATCGACCTCTTCCTTCGTCCGATAAGCAAGATCATTATCCGAAGTCGAATGCGGAGACAAGCGATAAACCATAGCCTCAATAAGCGTCGGCCCCTCGCCAGCAATCGCGCGCTCGCGCGCCTCTTTCACGGTGCGGAACACTTCCAGCGCATCATTGCCATCAACTTGCACGCCAGGGAAGCCATAACCAAGCGCCCGATCCGCAACGCGGCCTACAAGCTGCTTGTGAACGGGTACAGAGATTGCATATTGATTATTTTCACACATAAAAATGACCGGAAGCTTATGAACGCCTGCAAAATTGCAGCCTTCATGGAAATCGCCCTGATTGCTCGAGCCTTCTCCAAACGTTACGAAGCTTACGAGCTCCTGCTTCTTCATCTTTGCAGCGAGTGCAATGCCTACAGCATGCGGAACCTGGGTCGTTACAGGACTTGAGCCTGTGACAATACGCAGTCTTTTGCTGCCAAAATGCCCTGGCATCTGCCTGCCGCCGCTATTGGGATCTTCCGCTTTCGCAAACACGGACAGCATTAGCTCCTTCACCGTCATTCCGACGGACAATACAAAACCGTAATCCCGATAATAAGGCAAGTAATAATCGACTGTACGATCAAGAGCAAATGCCGCGGCTACCTGTGCCACCTCTTGACCCACACCCGATACGTGGAAGTTGATTTTTCCTGCCCGCTGCAGCAGCAAATTGCGCTCATCAAACTTTCGCGCCAGCTGCATCATGGCATACATTTCGACAGCCTGCTCATCCGTTAAGCCAACTGCGGCATGACGGGATTGCTGCTCAATTGAACCGGATTTCCCCATGAGAATTCGGCCTCCTTTAAAAATGCAAGAGTGTTTAAGCTACGCGCTTATACTCGGCTTCTATTTTACCGCGAAACGTGCTTTTGCCGCCAAAGTACGAGGGCAACCGTCTACGCCTGACTACAATTAAAACCAGGTACTAATACTTGATATTACCCATTATAACCTCTTTTTACGGAAAAAGAAAACCCATGCTTTAAGCAAGCATGGGCAGCTGCTAAATCGCAGTCGCCTTTCCGTCTATCGCCAGCATCGCCTCACCCAGCGCTTCAGACAGCGTTGGATGCGGGTGAATCAATTGCCCGACTTCCCAAGGTGTTGCATTGAGAAATCCAGCAAGCGCAGCTTCCGAAATAAGATCGGTCGCATGCGGGCCTATCATATGGACGCCCAATATGTCGCCCGTTGTACGGTCGGCTATCACTTTCACGAAGCCGTCGGCATCTCCAAGCACGAGTGCTTTGGCAATCGCTTGAAACGGGATTTTACTCGTCTTAATGTCATGGCCTTTCGTTCTCGCCCCATCCTCCGTCAATCCGTAGGAGGCAATTTCCGGACGCGAGTATACACAGCGGGTTATGAGATGAGGCTCTATCGCCGCATGACCCTGTCCGCCCATATGCTCCACAGCAGCAATTCCTTCATGCGCTGCTGCATGCGCAAGCTGGACTCCGCCGATGCAATCGCCGATCGCATAAATATGCGGCTCATTCGTCTGGCCAAATTCATTAATTTGAATAAAGCCGTCCTTCGTGCGAATATCGGTATTTTCAAGCCCGATTCCTTCCACATTTGCTTGACGGCCTACGGCCAGCAGCAGCTTGCTTGCACTTAGCAGCACATCGCCATCCGCAGTCGTAGCCGGTATCGAAACTTCCCCGTCTCCCACACTTAGCTCAGTCGTGCTGAGCTGCACGCTTGTAAGTACACGAACGCCGCGGCGCTTGAGCAATCGCGTAAGCTCAGCCGACACCTCGGCATCCTCGCCAGGAAGCAGCCTTGCTCCCGCTTCAACGAGCGTCACCTGCACGCCAAAGTCCTGCATCATCGATGCCCATTCCACGCCAATTACACCGCCGCCAACGATCAGAATCGAAGCCGGAAGCTCTTCTAATGCAAGCGCGTCATCGCTTGTGAGAATATACTCGCTATCTGGCGTTAGGCCAGGCAAAGAACGCGGTCTGGAGCCTGTTGCAATAATCAGGTTTTTGGAAACGACCTGCTCCATTTCTCCATCTGCCAGCTCAACAGCAAGCGATCCGCTGCGAGGCGAGAAAATGGAAGGGCCAATGACGCGGCCTCTGCCTTTAATGACTTGAATGCTATGTTTTTTCATTAAATATTGCAGCCCTTTATAAAGCTGTTCCACCGTCTGCTCCTTGCGGCTTTGCACTTTATCGAATTGCAGCGAGATCGCTCCGTCAGCTATTGTAATGCCATAGGCATCAGACTCCAGCAAGGTGGCGTATACTTCTGCGCTTCTAAGCAGCGATTTGCTAGGAATACAACCTTTATGCAGACAAGTTCCGCCAAGGTTGTCCGCTTCGACGATCGCTACGCTTTTCCCCATTTGGGCCGCGCGGATTGCCGCCGTATAACCTCCCGGGCCGCCGCCCAGCACAGCTACATCTACTTCTATCGCCATCTATTTTAACCTCCACCTGTATTTCTATATGTATGCTAGCAAATGATGTCCTTGATTAGTCACCATCTCCGCTATATTTAAGAGCGTCGTTTGTTTGCATCATTATTATTGTAACCTTTTTAGCAGCGGTTTTCATCGTAAACTTTTCGGAAATAGACACTTTTCCCTGAAAAGGGTATCATAATAGCACAAGCCTATCTCACTATTATTAAGGAGTCATTCGATTATGAAGCTAGTTACAGCAAGGCTGATTGCTATTTTGCTGCTCGTCATTCCAGGCATACTTGCCTGCATTGGATTTTTGAAAATGAAAAATGCTGTCTACAACTATTTTGTATCCTTCGGCTACGATGATATTCAGCCAAACTTTGAATGGCTGCCCTTCCTGCTGGGCCTGCTGATGTTCGCCATTGGTGTCGGCTTTATCGGCGGCTGGACTTTTTTTCGCGACCGCAAGCGCAACTATGTCGCTTCCCGTTTCCGTCCAAAGCGCCCCAAGCCGCCAAAGCCAACCGCTTAGCCGCTTAAACGCTGCAATCATTGCTCCCTTGCATCAAATCAAGCTCCTGCTGGTACGCCACATTTCATCTAGTGGCCCGTGGGGGCTTTTGTTTTTTTTGCAGAGTATAGCGTGTAGCGATCATCCACCCCACAATGTGTAAACCTTGACGAAGCTGATAGCTGTATTGTAAAAATCTATAATAAATTTTCATTTTTCCGTCATATATATTATTTTCGTTTCCATTATTTCCGATATAACCATTAGGCAATCATCATAATCAATAAAAGGGGGTGCTTTCCATTTCTGCAATATCGTCTGCCTCATCAGCATCACGGTCAAAATCCGCTTCAACTGCTTCATCGCGAGAAACCACATCCGCTTCGCCTCGCGAAAAAGAAATTCAGGCACTCATGAAGCAAAAAGCAAGATTAAACGAAGAAATGCAATCCGTCAAAACGAATGAAAAGCTCGACACGAAGCTGAAAATGGAACGCGTTAAAGCGTTAACCGCTTCTATTTCCCAAATTGACGCACAAATTTCACAGATTCGCGCGGAAGAAATTCAGGAAAAAACTAAAATGGGCGCCTCTAAGGACGACCAGCCTAAAAAAAGCACTTCGGACAATCCTGAGAAAAATATGGACCAGGCTGTTAAAAACAGCATGACCTATGATCATCTCGGCAAGCTCGCCGGTGTTCGCGAAAAACTGCAAGGCTCCAACGTCACAATGGAAAGCGGCATTCGTTTTGATCGCATGGTCATAGAATCGAATCCGCACAACGACGCTGGAAAATTCGCTATGCTGGAAAACGCCGAGCAAACCGTATTCAAGCTGAAACGGGAAATGATGGCCAAAACTACTCGCCAAATCCATGTCGTGGATCAAAAAATGAAAGAACTGGTTGACGATTTGGGAACAACGGATGACAGCTCTTCAGAGAATGAGACGGAAACTGTTGGTGGCAAAATGCTCGTAGGTTCAGTCGCAAATCAAGACAAGGTAAGGGAACGCAACAATAGGCAAACAGAGGAAGAACCCCAAGCTTCTGCACAGAAAGCAAACGTACCGTCATCTGCAGCTGCGCAATCCATCGATATTCGGGTATAACGATTGAACAGCTTATACGTCCATGAGGTTAATGGATAATCCCGCTCCTTTACTGGTTCTCTGTAACCAATAGAGGAGCGGTTTTTTTATCGTAGCACTTCCTTAAAAAGAAGGATGATGTCCACTATGTTCTAGACTTCGATTTGTTGCGCTTTGCGATTCCATATTGGCTAGCGCGGTACATTCACGGAATACAAAGTGCTTACATCCCAAACATTTATTCGAATCCAGATGGATCAAGGCACAGCCGATCGCTTCACCAGTATGATCAAAGAAGTGATGAGCCCCGATCCGCTCATATAAACCTGTTTTTTTGAGCACTTGCAACGGCTGCGGCTGGACCCCTGTCATCAGTACGATTCCTCCGAGCTTCTGGAACGCCTTGACTATAGTAGTCAGATTGGCTGCTCCTGTCGTATCCATAAAGGGCACTTTCCCGAGACGCAGCAGCAAAATGGTACACCTCTGTTGAACCGTATCCCTCATATCCTGTTCAAACTTATTCGCCGCCCCAAAAAACAAAGGTCCGTCAATCGTATATATACTGATTTGGGGACAATCATGACCTTCATATACCATATTTGCTCTGACTTTTTCATGTTTATGGTTAGGATCTGGCAGCACCTTCTCGACCGTTAAGGATTGGCTCATACGTTTCACAAATAAAAGCAGAGCCATCAGTAATCCCACTTCTACTGCTGTTGTCAAATTCGTAAATACGGTGAGAATAAAAGTGATGGCAAGTAAAAGGGAATCACTCGTTTTCGTTTTTAAAATATGCATAAAAGCGCTTCGTTCACTCATGTTCCACGCAACTACCATTAAGATTGGAGCCATGCTAGCAAGCGGG
This sequence comes from Paenibacillus liaoningensis, assembly GCF_059609455.1. NCBI lineage: Bacteria > Bacillati > Bacillota > Bacilli > Caryophanales > Paenibacillaceae > Paenibacillus > Paenibacillus liaoningensis. The sequence continues at coordinate 189,029 of NZ_JCAALU010000014.1, read as the reverse complement.
ATATCGGACGCATAAGGCGCAAACAGTATAAGCACCAGCAAAACGACGAAGCCATGAACGATGCCCGAAATCGGTGAGACCGCTCCGCTTTTAATATTAGCAGCTGTTCGTGCAATGGCTCCCGTTGCCGGTATTCCACCAAAAAACGGCGTTATCATATTGGCAATTCCCTGCCCAATAAGCTCGCGATTGCTGTTGTGCCGATTGCCAGTCATGCCATCGGCTACTACAGCGGACAGCAGCGATTCAATCCCGCCCAACATAGCAATAATAAAAGCAGGCTTAAGCAAATTCACTATTCGCTCCCAGGTCATGTCAGGTATACGAAAAGCAGGCAGCGTGCTCGGAATCGTTCCATAAGCAGAACCTATAGTTGCCACCTCCCCGTTGAAAAACAAAGCAGCGACGAAGCTCGAAACAACGAGCCCCAGCAATGACCCAGGCAACTTAGGCATAAATCTCGGAGCCAGCAAAATAATTATCAAACAAATTCCGGCCGTCAGCAGACTGTAGCTATTTATAGTCGAAGCATGTAACCCGATTTCTTTCATATTGGACAAAAAATCCTCATGCTTTTCGATCCCCTTCAAACCCAAAAAGCTAGCCATTTGTCCACTGAAGATGATTACGGCAATGCCCGCGGTAAACCCAATTGTAACAGGCCGAGGTATGAAGGCAATCAACGAGCCTAGCTTAAAAAGGCCCATAGCCACAAGCATAATGCCAGCCAGAAAACCGGCAAGCAATAAATTTTCGTACCCATATTGCAGTACAATAGCGAACAGAATAGGAATAAAAGCACCCGTTGGGCCACCAATCTGAAATTTTGAACCTCCGAAAGTCGAGATAAGGATGCCCGCTATAACGGTCGTATATAGTCCATATTCAGGCCTGACGCCTGAAGCAATAGCAAACGCCATTCCGAGTGGAATGGCGATAATACCGACAATGACACCCGAGACCATGTCCTTGCGAAGCGCAGATAAATGATATCCATCAAATCTCCCTCTCCCCTTCATTTTTCATAACCTTCTTTTCTTCATATATTTGATTATTTGAATATAAAGAAAAGATACTCCTGTGCTCCCTTTATGTCAAACACACGAATCAGTCAAGGATGCGTATAAGTCGTTATAAAAAGCAAAAAAACAAGGTTTTCCTATTTGATGCTCACGGATTCCCTTGTTTTTTCAATTATGGTTCTTTACGAATATTTTCCAATAAGGATATAGCGTCGACGAGATGATTGTCAAAAATCTGTTTCGTTACCGACAATAAATCCTTAATTAATGGATCACGTAAGGAGTAAATGACCGAGGTGCCTTCTTTCACACTGTGGACAACGTTTTTGTTGCGTAATACAGCAAGTTGCTGCGATACGGCGGAACCTTCCGATCCTAAAATGCTTTGCAGCTCATTTACGTTCTTTTCCCCTTCGCTTAACACTTCAAGGATGCGAATTCTCATTGGATGAGCCAAAGCTTTATAAAAATCGGCTTTAAACTGTTGAATGTGCTGATTCATAAACTGCTCCTTAATAGTAAACTTTTGAATATATGAATATCATAGCATACATCCAGAAATGATTGATAATGAACTGTAGGCTTGTTGATTATTTTCATGGCGCGTATAATACTTAATATATTCATACTTTTGAATATTTGATTTTAAAATGATTCACAGGAGAGGAAAGGATTCGAATGCCCGGCTTTACGATTCAACAACCATCTAGAGAAAATTCGCTAATCCTTGATGAAGGACCACAAAAAATAAGCAAGCAAGTGGTCATTGACCTTGGAATGGCCTCCCTGCAAGCAATAGGTTCTGACCATATTTGCAAAGTTTGCATTTCAAATAGCGGTTCCTGCTGCAGCGGCTGCCGACATCTTTCAGATCGGGTTGGATGCCAGCGCCGCAATACAAGCTGTACCGCATGGTTATGTGGGTTTATTAAATATGTCCTTTATGAAACGGGATATTTGCAGCAGTGGAACGATTTTTGGGAGCAAGTGCCTGGACAGGACTTCCGCGTAGATTACACACCAGACTCCTTTTCCATTCATCATTCTTTAAAGCTTCCAAACATGCGCAGCTTAAGCGAAGCGCTTGCTGCCGATTTGCAGGAATTGGCTCAAACCCATATCGCGATCGGTTTTATTTTAACACTTAGAGAGAAGCTGGATAAAAATATAGATCAATTCATGTTTTATCATGATGAACCGGCGAAACAAGCTCGCATTAGAAAAAGAATCGAATTTTTATCTCTCCCGTTTGAACGCTTCCATCTAGCCTTACATGATTTTATGGAGAAGCGCAGCGCTCTGACTGATGAAAAAGACGGATTATCGAGCTAAGTGAGAAAATCTAACTTTGATTAGGGACGGGCAAGCAGAAGCCTAGATTCTCTAGTTAATCAAATTCGATTTCTCTGAGATGGGAGCAGCTCATGCTGGGTTCTGCTGAATACTATGTTTGTTGTGCGGCAACTTACGTTTTATTCGAACTCACATGGGCTTTTTTTCTGCTGTTGCACCTCGTAACATTAACTATCCAATTTATGAATCAACCCCAATCATAATCAATGATTTTAACAAATTGACCCGTCTCGGTATTTCGTTCATATGCAGAAAACGGTTCGTCATCTACAAATGCTAAAAAAGAATCGTCAATATTAAGCGCCGCTCCAAGTGATACAATTTGGTAATTTTCCAGATTCCCATTGTATCCTTCAGGTTCATGGCCGCTAAAAAAGATCCAGCCTAAATGATTTTCTTCATTCGGCTCATCTTTCAGCATGAGATTGAAGCTTCTCTTTTCTAGAGCATCTCGGGTCATTACGATTTTTGTATCCATATAATAATTCCATTTGCTCGCTTCTGGATCTTCCAGCTTCGTATCGCATATATGCTCATAAGTAAATTGAATTTCTTGTCCATAGCTTAGTTCAGTTATGTAAGATGGTATATTTCTGAGTAAGCCCTTGAAGTTGTCCTCATTACGCTCCACAATTTCAACCCACATTCTTTCGCCAATAAATTGCTCGTGCTCCTCATCGGACAAAAAAATCAATTTTACAAGATCCCCGGCCTGTAACAGCTTTAACATTGGAGGGCTAGGCAAATAAAAAGTGTAAGGCGCTTCTTTGTTTCGATCATATACGCTATCAAGCGTCCAAGTCATGAATATTCCACCTTATTCATTCGTAGTATTTAGCAGCCGTATGCCCATAATGCCATTATAACAATAGTTTAATTGTGCGACTACAAGCGAGAAATTTTTTGAAAAATAAAATACCGTTTGTTATTGGACTATCACAATCCAATAACAAACGGTATAGGCAATTCGCTATTGGTCGGTTTCGACTTGCTGATGTTAATCGTATAGCCGAAGATAAATGAAATCGAATCAATGTTGCCGAAGCCCTGTGCATCAAGAGTATTGAGGGAGTGAAGTCATTATTTGGGACTTACTTCTTTAATGATAGACAACCTACCAAAACCAAATATTTATCGGGTTCCAGTAGGATTAATTACGGGCAAAATCGCCTAAGAACAAGTTAAGCGATTTTCGTAGTAATGTCAAATCCCTTCATTGTATTCGGAACGGGTTGGATTCGTGACGTTATTTCATATACGCTTGAATAAGCTGAGAACCAACTTTTTTTATTGAAAATCTGTCCTTCACTGTTTTCGCACCAAATTCACCTAATAATCGAGCCCTACGGGGTCTACTTAATATGCTATTGACATCTTCCGATAGCTTTTTAACAGTGATAGATACAATAGCTCCATGATCTCCAAAGTGAATTCGAATTATTTCGTTTATATTCTTAGGCTCTACTACACCGCAGTATCCCGCAACTCCTGTCGCGATAACTGGTCTTGCACACGCCATGGCTTCAAGTGCAACACGCCCTGTCCCCACAATGACATCTGCTGCATAATAAGCATGTTGTATGTCTGGTAAGGGAGGACGAATATATATTGCTCGTCTACCAAGACGGCGGTTAGCTTTAGCAGCAAGTTCTTCGAGTTTTGATCTCGTCACGGAAGAACCAGGGCCAAATAAAACAGCTACAAAATTAAGGTTATTTTTTGCAACAATCTCTGATGCCAAGATCACTTTTTTTGCTATGGGCAATTTATCAGATGAGAATCTTCCAGCATAAACAAGAATCTGGGCAGATAGTGGTAAAGTAAGTGCTTTTCTCCACTTTTTTTTATTAGATATCGAATTGAATGTTAGAGTATCGATCCCATTAGGTATCATTAGGATTTTATTGGAAGAAATTTTCATGTGTCTAACCAACCAGTTTGATAAATTTGGCGAAACAGCAATGAGATGTTTTGCCACTTTTGACGTAGCTAACAAAGCAGATTGTTTATGATAAGTACCATGCACAGTAGCAATCAATGGTATTTTATATTGTCGATGCAAAATTGCTGCATATCGAAATGACATAGAATCATGGGCGTGTAAAAGCCCGTACCTTCCTTTGGAAATGATCAAGGATAATAAGGATATTCGTTCTACTAACGATTTTTTTTTGGGGGATAGAAGGTGAACAGTAATCCCTGCTTTTTTAAACGAATTTAAAAGTGGCCCTCCCATAGTAACAACGCCAATTCGAAACCCTTTTGATATTAAATATCGGGAAACAGAATGAATGTATTTTTCGGTTCCTCCAGTATTTAACTGCGAAACGAACATTAAAATATTCACATTTTCACCAACCTCACTTAAGACTCTAACAGTGGAGATCAATAACTTACTGACCGTTTGGTCTATTCAGTAACATCGGTTATGTGCTTTTTTAGCAGTACATCAATTGGTTTGGAGTTACCGCCCTGGCAAACGTTAGTTACAATCTTTTTCGGATGGCCTAATCGACCGATCACACCTGTCGTTTCCCATTTGCCTCTTGGGTTTTTCTGCACCATAATCCTAAGGTCAAAAAGTCGGTTGTTGTGCCGCAGTAAATAGATTCCATATTGAATGACATATTTTTCGCTTTTCGTTTTCTTATGGATGGAACTAGTCATACTATTAATGGAGTTGAACGTCCTTGTGACAGTATTTAGTTGGTATTTATAAGAACCTTGCCCTAGCATTTCCACACCTATGATGCCCTTGCCACCAGTTCCCCTATTTGGCTTGACATAGACCATTTTGTACTTGTTTTGTAACGATTTGCTTACATTCTTTTTTAATTATAAGTCCAACCATATTCAGCCGACCCCTTTTACATAATGAGTATCCGTATCAAAGTATGTGCCTTTACTAAAGGCTGCTTGTGCTAATGTCCGTAGCATAGGGGCTGATTGGTGTGTACATTAGTCACTATATCTGAGTAGGTGACTTCTGCAAATGCAAATATCGACTCATCAACTAGCAAAAGGCACTAAGTTCGAAACGCACATTACATTATCAAGGTTAACTCCGTGGGAAATACAGTCATGATAACGGCGGGGGTACAAGAAGACGAAACGGCAAACATCCTAGCGGCAAAAAAACTGTTGGATTTACTACAGAAGGACATCCTCCACATCGAAAACGGAATGTTGATTATCGTTCCAATCGTTAATCAGATCGCCTATAAACGGCGTATCAGGGATATTCCCGATTTGAATCGGACAATCCTGCGTAAACCCAATCAAGCAGCGAGTCACCCACTTTCGGCCGCATTATTTCGGTTAACGAAGCAATTCAATCCTGAGTAGTATATTGATCTACATGAAGCTAGAGGCATTTTTCGGTCCGTGTCCAGCTTCACCAGCACGAGCAAACAGCATGCGATGAGTGCGATCCAAATCTGTTACGGCGTAGTCGATGTAGCCACCCTTCTTGATTTCTTCTGCCGTCAAAATTTTCTTGACCTTCCGCTGAACCTTTGGGTTCTCTACGCTTTCGACTGGATTCTTCGGTATCTCGCGTTCGACCTCGTAAAGATAATTGAAAAACACTTTGATGTTGCGAACGTAATTTGCAATGGTTGTCATTGACACTTCTTTTTTTGTAGTCGGTGCGATTCTCTGGGTGGTTTTTGTCTTTTGACTCAGCATTGTTTACGAGTGCGCACTTGCTCCTCTCACGAACATACTTGATGTATTGTCGAACATGACCCGACTGAACTTTTTTAACATCTTCATCTGGAATTCTTCAAGCAAGTACTTTCCGAACAGCTTTAACGTCTGCTCATAACTTGCCAAGGTTTTACGCGAAAGGTTTTTGGATGAACAGTAAAGCATGAAATTATCCAGTTGAAAGTCAAAATCGATCATAAGAAATACCACTTATTTATTGGTTTCGAAGAAACAATAAATAAGTGGTATCAGTTGGTTTGCTATTCAAAAGTTTATCGGCTCAAATTACCCATTTTCGGATATTTATAGCCATCCCTGTTTTTGACATTGACACTCTCAAACCCTTGATACAACAGCAATTAACTCACCTTATGCTCAATCCGCAGCTTATCTGCAACCATCGCGATAAATTCAGAGTTCGTTGGTTTCGACTTGCTAATATTAATCGTATAGCCAAACAGGTGGCTGATGCTGTCGATGTTGCCGCGCGTCCAAGCGACTTCAATAGCGTGGCGAATCGCTCGTTCGACGCGGGAAGGTGTCGTTTTGAATTTTTCGGCGATTGCTGGATATAGCGTTTTTGTAATCGCACCCAAAATTTCGATATTGTTATACACCATTGTGATAGCTTCGCGCAAATACTGGTAGCCTTTAATATGAGCAGGCACGCCAATTTCATGAATGATACTTGTAATATTGGCATCCAGATTTTTGCCTTTAGCAAGCGGAACAACATTCGATTTCACTGTTGACGAACTCGAATTGTAAGAAGATGATGCCGAGTACGAAGAATTCCCGAACAGCTGGCGAATCCGGTTAGCCAAAATATCCATATCAAATGGCTTAAGATTATAATAAGAAGCACCCAATTGAACTGCTTTTTGTGTAATATTTTCTTGACCAAAGGCGGTCAACATAATGATTTTAGGCATTGGCGAGATATTCATTTCCCGCAAGCGCTCCAAAACGCCAAGTCCGTCCAAATGAGGCATAATAATATCAAGAATGAGTACATCCGGTATTTTACGGGATTCTTCCAAGTGCCTCAGCACTTCTTCACCGTTATACGCTACACCACTCACATTCATATCACTTTGATCGGATATGTATTCCGATAACAAATTAGTAAATTCTCTGTTGTCATCTGCCAATAATACATCAATTTTTTGCAAGATATTATCCTCCCTCAAATGATAATCCAATTTTCACTCTTGAACCTTCCCCTAGTTGTCTTGAGTAACATTTTCGACACGCTGATATAAATTCCTTCTGTCGAAAATTATTTTTCTTTATTTTTTTTCGCAATACCGTTATACTGATTATTTATTTACAATTAGCGCTTCGTTTCGCTGAGTTTCGACAAAAGAAGGTGTCCAACAAAAGTAAAACAACCGCCTGCAGCGTATTCGCTCCCTGCCGCTGGCGGTTGTTTTTATGCTGCTGTTTGACTGCCTTGCTGCAATGTAGATTTTAATAACACCCCTGCATCTTGAAGCATCCATTCAATGAAACATCCATAACCCGATGTAGGGTCATTTACGAACACATGGGTCACCGCTCCAACCAGCTTGCCATTTTGAATGATGGGGCTGCCCGACATACCTTGTACAATGCCACCTGTTTTATCAAGCAGACGCTTGTCCGTTATTTTAATAACCATTCCTTTAGTTGCCGGACTGTTCTGCTTCATAACATGAGCAATTTCAATATCAAATTTCTCAACCTTTTGACCATTTACTACGGTATAAATTTGAGCGGTGCCTTCAGCTACTTCCTCAGCAAAAGCAACCGGCATCGCATTGCTGTTATAGCTGTGGGTAGGATTTTCTTTCATTTTGCCAAAAATGCCAAATGGGGTGTTTCGTTCCACATTGCCCAGCACTTTACTTTCCTTCACAAAATGGGCCCTTTTTTCGCCTGGCTCGCCATTTTGGCTTTTGTTAATCGACGTTACGCTGGATTGAAGAATTTGGCCATCACCAACTTCAATAGCTGTTTGCGTGTCCATATCTGTAATGACATGTCCAAGCGCGCCGTAAACGCCCTGATCAGGGGCATAAAACGTCAGTGTGCCTACACCGGCAGCTGAGTCGCGTATATAAAGCCCTAGCCGCCACGTTCGATCCTCAGCATCATAAGAAGGATTCAAAACGGTTTTGCCTAAATGCCCGCCTCGCTTATATACAATATCAAGCGCTTTCTTGTTGTTGCCTGCATGATCAACGAGCTCTGCAACTTTCCTAACTTCAGAAACCTTTTGACCATTGATCTTGACGATTAAATCGCCCAGACGCAATCCTGCGAGCTCACCTGGAGATTGTTTACTGCCATTCTGACTAGTCACTTGATGATGACCGACGACTAAAATTCCGGCTGACTTCACCTTGACCCCAATGGTTTGACCACCAGGAATGACCTTTAAATCAGGTACAACATTGACTTTCACCGTCTTGAAAGGAATTTTACCGAATAATTTCACTTTCATCCTCGTCTCGCCGCTTTGCTGCGAATGTAAGGATAGCGGTTCGTTCAAATTGACTGATAAAGACCGGGTCGATGAGCCATTCACTTGAAGCATACGCGGGTCCACCGTAACTTGAGCATGAACAGGAACTCCATATTGTAATCGTTTCGATTGGCCAGTGAACAAACGCAGTTCATTCGGGATTGAGGCTAAGTGCTGAAACGGTGTGGAGAAGCCTACCATGCAAATCAAAATCACGAGAACCAGACCGAACCATCTCTTCCTCTTGCTGGAGTTCAATGATTTCACGCTCCCTGTAATTCCATCGCATGACGATAAAGGATTAATCGCCATTGGCGTACCTTTAAGTTACCCCGCCCCCACCGTTTTATGACCACAAAAAACTTCCCTTAATGCCCTCCATTAGGCTCCTTTCTGCCGCAATGCCAAATCAAGCATTTCTTGTGCATGATGTCTCGTTTTCTCGGTCACTTCAACCCCGCCCAACATGCGGGCTAGCTCCTCTATTCGGGTATTGCTCATAATTTCTTTAATGGAGGTAGCTGTACGTTGATTAACGACTTGCTTGCGAATTTCATAATGGTGATCAGCCATACAAGCTACTTGCGGTAAATGCGTGATCGAGAAAATTTGGCAACGACGCGATAGTTGGGAAAGCTTCTCCGCAATCGATTGAGCTGCACGTCCGCTAACACCTGTATCCACCTCGTCAAATACGAGTACTGGAATTTGGTCATGCTCAGCAAATATCGCTTTCAGAGCCAGCATAACGCGCGACATCTCGCCGCCTGATGCGATTTTATTCAATGGCTTAAGCGGCTCTCCAGGGTTCGGAGCCAGCATAAATACCGCTTCGTCACAGCCATTGCTATTAAGCACAACAGCGGTTTCCTTTTGATCGTGCTGCTTGATTATGTCCATTTGTACAGAAAAAATCGTGTTAGGCATTTGCAGTTGACGCAGCTCGCGCTCAATGGACTCAGCCAATCGTGTAGATGCATGATTGCGCAGCTTGGACAACTCCTCAGCAAGTTCAAGTGCTGACTTATACAACGTTGCTTCGCTATTACGCAGTTTTTCTAAATAGTCATCGCGGTTTTCGATCTTGTCGCGTTCCACGACGATGCTTTTATAATAAACGAGAATATCCTCAATGCTCTCGCCATATTTGCGTTTCAAACCATGAATGAGATCGAGACGATCTTCGATAGTCGCAAGCTGCTCTGGATCTGATTCAATGGTATCTCTGTAATCTCTAAGTTGAAAAGCGGCATCCTCAGCTTGATAATATGCCGATTGGAGCTGTTCAAGCAATGGCCCAACAATAGTGGGATCATATGTCTGAATATCCGAAAGCTTAATAATCGCTTTGTTTAAAGCATCCAAGCCAGCATCGCCATACAATAAAGAATATGCTTCGGTTACATTGTCCATCCGTTTGCTGGCGAATTGCAGCTTGCGTTTCTCTTCAGCCAGGCTTTCATCTTCTCCGACCTTGAGCTGGGCGTTTGAAATTTCTTCGATTTGAAAACGGTACAAGTCCAGCATTTGCACATTATGGCGTGCTGAATCTTCAAGCTCACGCAGCGCCGCTCTTGCCTGCTGCAGCTCTTTATATACCGCTTTATAAGTCTGCTTGCGCTCAATGAGCAGGTCACCTGCGAACATGTCAAGCCATTCCAAATGCCTCTCTGTGCGCAGTAAAGATTGATGCTCATGCTGACCATGAATATTAACTAAGCATTCTCCAATTTCACGAAGCATCGTCATAGTAACCAGCTGTCCATTCACTCGGCTGCTGCTTTTGCCTTGGGAAGTGAGCTCACGACGAATGACGAGCATCTCGTCATGTGATGCCTCTACCCCTAGTCTCTCCAGCACATGCCATACGGGATGCATCCGCGGCAAATCAAACATCGCATCCATTTCCGCCTTCTGACAGCCATACCTGACCATATCTGCGGAGCCTCGTCCTCCAACAATTAAGCTAAGCGCGTCAATAATGATGGATTTACCCGCTCCCGTCTCCCCCGTCAAAACATGAAAGCCATGGTGGAACGAAACCGTCACCTGCTCAACTACAGCTAAATTTCGAATGGACAGCTCTCGCAACATAAACTGATGCCTCCTAAAATTGGTATGTTAGTTTAGTTCAACAGCTCCAGCAACCTTTCTACAACCTCATTGCTTTGAGCTTTCGTGCGGCAAATGATCAAAATCGTATCATCTCCGCAAATGGTTCCCATTACTTCCTGCCACTCCATATTGTCCAGCAGCGCGCAGATCGTATTGGCTGTGCCCGGCAAACACTTCATTACGACAAGATTGTCTGTGAAATCGATGTTCACGAAGTGATCGAGCAGTGCCCGCTTGAGCTTGTGAATCGGATTGATCCGTTGTTTCTCCTGCGGCAATGAATATCTGTATCGGCCATCCTCTGCTGGAACTTTAATGAGCATTAGCTCCTTAATATCACGTGATACTGTAGCTTGTGTTACCTGCAATCCGGTATTGCGAAGCGCTTCAACTAGCTCCTCCTGCGTCTCCACAACCTGATTCGTAATTATTTCCTTGATTTTAAATTGACGTATCCCTTTCATAAATAAAGCGCCTCCCAAACATGCTATTCTACAACTGAAAAACAACTTTTCTAATGGAGCGTTCCTTCACATTAATAAACAGGATGCCCTGGCATTTCGGCAGCAACAACGCGTATACAAGCAGCCTGTCTCTTATTCCGCTTCCCGTCCAATCCATCGGCATACGATCCCTTGCAGTCTTCACGATGTATAACTCTCCGTCAAGTTCTGCAATATAATCAATATACAAACGGCTGTCCAGTTCTTGGCCATCCAGGTCAATCTGAATGGGAATTCGGTGTTTGCCTGAGACGACATGATAGCCACTCTGTTCAAGAAACAAAATGTTCTCATCATTCGGATCAAGCGGGACACCTTTACCAAGCTTCAAGCGGTTGAAGGAGGCTGGCTCATGAAGCCAGCGATGAAACAATCGAAACAACCACAGGATTAACAAGGCTGAGGCAACTAGCATAATTAACCAGTCACCGTATTTGTCCATATGCAACCCTCCATCCAAAACATCCATATATGTAATGGTTCGAGATGGAGGGTGCATATTCCTGTCAATGTTTATAAAGCGAACGCATGTTTGGTTGAGTTCAGTGTATCAAAAAAGACCCAACTCTGTAAAGCAAAAAATAGGGGAACACCCGATCGCCTTAGCGATGCAGGCATTCCCCTCGCAGCTTGCTACTGTTTTTCAGCGGAAAAGGTGCCGCTCGCCTGCTTGACGAGCTCCATAATTGCCGCATCATCGGGAACCTGCTGATTAGGCTGGTTTTCCCAAATCCAGTAAGCCAAAAATTCAATATTGCCTTCTCCGCCTGTAATAGGAGAAAAGGAAAGATCACGCAGCGTATAACCCATCTCAGCGGCCGCCAGCGTTACATGCCTCAGCACCTCTGCATGCACCTTCGAATCCCTTATAACACCTGATTTCCCTACTTTATCGCGCCCTGCCTCAAATTGCGGTTTGATCAATGCCATCACGCCTGAGCCCGGATCAATCAATCCCGAAAGTGCAGGCAAAATGAGCTTCAATGAGATAAACGAAACATCAATGGTAGCAAAAGTAGGCTTGGGCCCAAGCAGTTCCTCAGGCTTCATATAACGGAAGTTAACACGCTCCATGACGTTCACGCGTGGGTCTTGGCGAAGCGACCAATCCAGCTGATTATAGCCGACGTCAATGGCATAGACGTATTCCGCTCCATTTTGCAAAGCGCAATCTGTAAAGCCGCCTGTTGAAGCACCAATGTCCAGCATCGTACGTCCAACGAGATCCAGCTCAAAGGCGCGAATGGCCTTCTCCAGCTTTAAGCCCCCACGACTGACATAGGCATGAATAGCCCCTTTTACTTTAATATCCGCCGTGCGGGCAACTTTCATTCCGCTCTTGTCGATCGGTTCGTTATCCACCAGAACAAGGCCTGCCATTAGCGCTTTCTTCGCCTTCTCCCTGCTTTCATAAAAACCGCGCTCGACGAGCAGCACATCTATTCGTTCTTTAGGTGTCGTCATTCTTTTACCTAGCCTTCTAATGCTGTCCGGTTACGCGCATTTTACTGCGAGGATGCATGTTTTTAAGCTCAGCTGCTATCCGTTCGCCCGTCAGGCCAACTTCAGCGCGCTGTTCTTTAATGGAACCATGTTCAATAAACTGGTCCGGAATACCAACGATACGAATCGGCAAACCATAAATGCCGCGCAGCGAATAAAATTCAAGAATCGCACTGCCCAAGCCGCCAAGCTCCGCGCCTTCTTCCAGCACGATGATGTTTTTACCTTCATTCGCAAGTGACAGAAGCATTTTCTCATCCATCGGCTTAATAAAACGTGCGTTTACAATGCGGACATTCATGCCGTCGCGCTTCAGCAGATCCGCTGCTTCTTCCGCCACTTGAAGCATGGGGCCAATAGCAATAATAACGGCTGAATCGCCTTCGCGAACCGTCTCCCATGAGCCTATAGGCAGCGGCAGAAGCTCAGCATCAATCGTTACGCCAAGTCCATTGATCCGCGGATAACGGACTGCAATCGGACCATCATTATAATCAACCGCCGTCTTCATCATCCGGCGAAGCTCATTTTCATCCTTAGGCATCATTAAGACCAGATTCGGCACATGGCGCAGGAAGGGAATATCATACACGCCATGATGGGTTTCTCCATCGGGACCTACAAAGCCTGCACGGTCGATAGCAAAAATAACATTCAGGTTCTGGCGGCAAATATCATGCACAACCTGATCATAAGCCCTTTGCAGGAAGGTAGAATAAACGGCAAATACCGGCTTCATTCCTTCGATCGCAAGTGCTGCAGACATCGTCGCCGCGTGCTGCTCGGCAATACCTACGTCGATCATGCGGCCTGGAAAACGCGCTGCGAATTCCATTAATCCCGATCCACCCGGCATAGCAGGTGTAACCGCTACGATACGCTTATCCTTCTCTGCGAGCTCAATCAGCACATCGCCAAATACTTGCGTATACATAGGCGAGCCAACGGCCTTGACGACCTGACCTGATTCGATTTTGTAGGGGGAGATGCCATGCCATTTATGGGAATCTGCTTCAGCAGGAGAGTAGCCTTTCCCCTTCACCGTCACGACATGCACAAGAACAGGGCCTGGAACTGAATCAGCCTGACGGAAAATATCAAGCAACTGCTCCATATCATGCCCGTCAACCGGTCCTAAATAAGTAAGACCGAATTGTTCAAAAAGAATGCCCGTTACGAGCAAATATTTCAGGCTGTCTTTAAACTTTTCTGCCGTCTTGGCCAGCTTCCCGCCGACAGCAGGAATTTTGTTCAAGAAATGCTGCAGCTCTTCCTTCGCTTTCTGGTAATGGCGGTCTGAGCGAATTTTGCCCAAATATTGATGCATCGCGCCGACATTTGGCGCAATAGACATCTCATTGTCGTTCAGCACGACAATCATTTTCTTCTTTTCATGGCCGATATGATTAAGCGCCTCGAAGGCCATGCCGCCAGTCAAGGCTCCGTCGCCAATGACGGCTACGACACGATTGTCTTCGCCTTTAAAATCTCGCGCCATCGCCATGCCGATTGCTGCAGACAGCGATGTGCTGCTATGTCCAGCTTCCCACACATCGTGCTCGCTCTCGTCGCGTTTCACAAACCCGCACATGCCTTTATATTGACGCAACGAATCGAAGCGATCCATGCGCCCTGTTAAAATTTTATGCACATAAGATTGATGGCCTACATCAAATACAAATTTGTCATTCGGGCTGTCAAATAAATAATGCAGAACGAGCGTTAGCTCCACAACTCCCAGATTGGAAGCAAGGTGACCACCCGTAACGGAAAGCTTCTCAATGAGAAACTGGCGCACTTCGCTTGCAAGCTGCTCCAGCTCTTTCTTGGATAACCCTTTTAAATCCTGAGGCCCGTTTATATGTTCAAGCAGCACAGTACTTCCTCGCTTTCGCGAACAGCAGCCTTCACTGTTCAATAGACGTCAAAATATTTAAACTATTATAACATAGGCATTGTTTTTTTCCCAATCCCCAAGGCATTAGAGCGAATTAATGATCCCTCTGCACCAGATAATCGGCGATTTGCAGCAGTCTGTCCGGTGCTGCAAGTCCTGCATCAAGCACAGCCGACTTCGCGTCCTGCGTCAAACGCTCTACTTGAGCCTTGCTCTCCTCAAGCCCCATCAGATAGGGATAGGTTACTTTTTGTTGCTCGACATCGCTGTTCGTCTTCTTGCCAAGCTTGCTCTCATCGCCAATCAAATCTAGAATGTCATCTTGAATTTGAAAAGCCAGCCCAATATTGCGGCCATATTGCTCGAGCAGCTTGATTTGCGCTTCTGTAGCACCGCCAATACGTGCGCCAGCTGTAACAGAGAACACAACCAAATCTCCGGTTTTGTGCAAATGAATATATTCAAGCTCTGCAAGCGACGTGATGCCCTGCTCACCCAGCATATCTGCTACTTGCCCGCCAACCATGCCTCTGGCTCCGGCAAGCATTGCCAAATCTTCCACGATATCGAGTGCAACCTGTGCACTGACACCACCAGCTTTAGCCGCTTTAGGAATTAAATGAAACGCATGGGTCAGCAGCGCGTCACCAGCCAAAATCGCCATCGCCTCTCCGTACACCTTATGATTCGTGAGCTTGCCGCGGCGGTAATCGTCATCATCCATCGCTGGCAAATCATCATGGATTAAGGAGTACGTATGTATGCATTCAATTGCGCATGCAACAGGCAAAGCTTTGCTCACCGTATCTTCATTACCGCTAATAGCCTCAGCTACTGCAAGCACAAGAGCGGGCCGCAAGCGTTTTCCACCTGCTTCAAGGGAATACATCATGGATTCACGGAGCTTATCCGGAACCTGCCACTGCGCAGGCAGCACTTCGGTCAGTGCTTGTTCTACGATGGCGGCGCATTGCGCCAAATAGGATTTTACCAAAACCGTGTCGCTCAAGCGTTATTCTCCTTTGTCTTCGCTCGGTGGAGCAAACGTTTTTTTCTGAAAGCCCTGCTCTGTCTCAATAAGTGTCTCGATCTTCTGCTCCACCTGCTCCAGCTTGCCACTGCACAGCTTCGACAGACGCATGCCCTCTTGAAATAGATCAATCGCTGTTTCCAGCGGAACATCGCCGTTTTCAAGCTTTTCTACAATCGTGTCAAGCTGCTCCATTGCCTGTTCAAAACTAAGCTCGGCTGCTTCCTTTTTTGCCACTGCTGCTCTCTCCTTCCAACGACGATACTTCGCAGGTCATCTGCCCATCTGCTAGTTTAACCTTTACGGTATCCCCTGCCTTCACATCTGCTACTGACTTGACCAAGCGCTGCTCCGATTCTTCATAAACTAACCCGTATCCTCTCGCCATTACCTTCAGCGGACTAAGCGCATCAAGCTGGCGTATGGAGCTATGAAGCTTAAGCTGCTTCTCCTGCAGCGTTTGCTGGATAATCTGTTCCAGCCGTTTCGAAGTTCCTTTGAGCCTGCTTGCCGCAAACTGCACGCGCTGCCCTGGATGATGCCCGGCAAGCGTCGCTTGCAAACGCTCCAGCCTGCTTCGCCCGCGGTGTGCTGCCTTTTGCGTCCGCTGGCGCAAGCGTTCCTCCAGCAGATCAAGACGCTGCGCCTGCTCCAGCAAATATTTGCGAGGATAAAGAAAAAATGGCGAACGGCGCACACGCGCAAGCTGCTCCTTGCGGCTGCGAATGACCTGGCGCAGCGATTGCTCCAATTGCTGGCGCTGCCTGCTTAAATGCTTCTCCAGCTCGGCTGCATGCGGTACAGCCAGCTCGGCCGCTGCCGTAGGCGTCGCCGCCCGCAAGTCTGCAACGAAGTCAGCAATCGTGTAATCGGTCTCATGGCCGACGGCGCTAATGATTGGAATAGCGGATGCCGCTATGCTGCGCGCTACCTGCTCTTCATTAAACGCCCAGAGCTCTTCAAGCGAGCCGCCGCCGCGCCCTACAATTAATACGTCGATTTCTCCAAAACGGTTCATTGCTTCTATTGCATGTGAAATGGAAGGTGCTGCTTGCGCTCCTTGCACTAAAACCGGATAAACATAAATACGCGCAGCAGGATAGCGGCGCTGCAGCGTAATCATCATATCGCGGACTGCTGCCCCTGTCGGCGAAGTAATCAGACCGATCGCCCCAGGAAAGCGTGGAATCGGGCGTTTGCGCTCAGCGGCAAACAGCCCTTCTTCCTCCAGCTTGCTCTTCAGCTGCTCGAAAGCGAGGTACAAGCTCCCAATACCATCTGGCTGCATGGCAGAAACATAAAATTGATAGTTGCCATCCCGCTCATAGACAGAAATGTTTCCGCGCGCCATCACTTTAGCGCCTTCACGAGGAATAAAAGGCAGCCGCTGGTTATGCGATGCAAACATGACGCATTTCAACCGACTGTCTTTATCCTTGAGTGTAAAATACATATGGCCGCTGGAATGATGCGTAAAATTAGATATTTCTCCGCGCAGCCATACATCGCCAAGCACAGCGTCCGAGTCCATTTTCATCCGGATATATCGGTTAATGTCCTTTATCGAATAAACCCGCGGCTGTTCTTTCATCGCCTTACTCTCCGATTCCGTTTGCGCGTTTGGCTGCCTTAATCGTGTTCTGGATCAGCATCGTAATCGTCATCGGACCAACGCCGCCCGGTACTGGCGTAATATAACCAGCTGTTTCTAGGCAATCCTCGTAATCCACATCGCCCGCCAGCTTGCCATCAGGCAAACGGTTAATGCCAACATCAATAACGACTGCTCCTGGCTTCACAAACTTGCTGTCAATCGCTTTCGCTTTGCCAATGGCTACGACAAGAATGTCCGCCTGCTTTGCGATCTCTTCCATGTTGGCTGTTTTGGAATGGCAAATCGTCACCGTGGCATGCTCTCTAAGCAGCAGCATTGCGACAGGCTTTCCGACAATATTGCTTCTTCCAATGACAACGGCATGCTTGCCTGCAATATTAACGCCGCTGCGTTTAATCAGTTCAATAACGCCCGCTGGCGTACATGGCAGCAAGCTGTCATCGCCTATTACGAGATTACCCACACTTTCCGGATGGAAGCCGTCTACGTCCTTTTCCACGCGAATCGCGTCGATAACGGCTTTCTCGTTAATATGTTTAGGCAGCGGCAGCTGCACCAAAATACCATTAATGGTATCCTGAACATTAAGCTTGGCGATCAGCGCCAAAACTTCCTCTTCCGATGCCGATTCAGCCAGTCGGTGAACCTCGGAATATAACCCCAGCTGCTGGCAGGCTTTTTCCTTAGAACCGACGTATACTTTAGAAGCAGGATCATCTCCAACCAATACAACTGCAAGACCCGGAACAACACCCTTTTCTTTAAGCGAAGCTGTATCTGCCCCAATTTCCTCACGAATAAGATCCGAAATCTGTTTGCCTAAAATGATATGTGCGCTCATAATGTGTCGCTCCCCTTCTTGCCGACCGGCCTTCTGTGCCGGCGGTTTCCTAGTTTGTATGATCAGGCTCGGCTTTCAGTTGCTCAAGTCCGCTAATCAGCTTGCCTAACACGCCATTTACGAACTTGCCAGACTCTTCCGTGCCAAAATGCTTAGCGAGTTCAATTGCTTCATTTATAACCGCTTTCGGCGGTACATCGTTGCTGAATACCATCTCAAAACAAGCCAGACGCAAAACCTGGCGGTCTACCCGAGACAGCCGGTCTACCTGCCAGCCAGTCAAATGATCCTGCAGCATGTCGTCAATCGCCGCTTTGCGCTCCGCGACGCCCATCACAAGCTGTCTTACAAAATCATCATCCGTATTGCCAATATCCCCTGGCTCCGCGCCGATTTCGTTGGCAGAATGCGCCTCTTCAAGAAGCATGTCTACCGCTTCGTCAGCAGTAACTTCATTCATTTCCATCTGGTACAAACTTGATACTGCAATTTCTCTCGCTAATCTACGTTTCATGGGACCTCCAAAGCAGTTGCACTGCTTACTGAAATTTATTATTGCTAGCGTAAACGGTTTTCGCCCTTAACATATCGACAAAGCCTATTTCGCGGTAAAATAGAAGCCCATTATAAGCATTTCACTTATAAAGCCTTAGAACTTCAAAAAAACCTATGATCTCCTCCCTGCCTCGAACAACCGGCAATCCGGCTTCCGGAGAACGGAGGAGACCACAGGATTATCTAAACGGGCGAAATCTTTCCATTAGTACGCTCCACACTTGCTGCCATGGAGCGGCCGGATCCTGCCGCAAGTCTTTCTTTTTGCCTATCCAATACCCAATTGAAATGAGCAGCATAAAAACCAGCATATCCCAAAAACCTGCAAACAAATACACGAAGCCAAAAAAGAGTCCTGCTGCTGCGCCAATTGTCCGCTTTCCGTAATGAACCCAAAATTCCCTCCACATCCGCTAGCCCACCTCTATTCCACGCGACTCTTGTACATGCCTGTCTGAATGACATTCGCCACAAATACCGTCACATTTGAAACCGGTATCCCTGTAATATCCTCAATATGGCTTTTGACAGCAAGCTGAATCTCTTCCGTGAGCGTTGGGATTGAGCTTTCTCCATCAACAAACACGCGAAGCACAATGTCAAGGCCAGAGTCGGAAGTACGAATGCGCGCACGCAAATCTTTAACCCCGCGACGCTTGGAAGCTGCTTTGAGAGCTAGATTTTCAATCGTTTCAATGGAAATGCGAATGTCGCCAAAATCTGTCCGTTGATCAATTGAAGGCGGAGCTGCAGAACCTCGATGCAAGGAAACAATAAAAAATCTCAAGCTGAGCAAAAACAATACAATCCCAGCAATCATAACGGAAATCTGAATCGATGGCTGCTCAAACATGCGGTCTAAAGCCGTAAGAAGCGCTCGCTTCGAAATCCAATTAAAGCCAATACATGCGATCATAATGGAAGCGGCACCGATTACGATGCTATAAATAAACAATAGCAGCTTGTCCACAATTCTAAACAATGCAAATGCCTCCTCCGGGCAGACCGAATGAAAACCCCCTTGCGCCGAGCGGCATGCCGATCACGAGGGGGTTATAGTCAATTCTCTTCCATGCAGTTATTACTTGACGCGCAGCAGTTGGTCTTCCTCTACCGGCTTCTCAGCAGCTTTGAAATGAACATCGTGAATATGTACGTTCACTTCAATAACATGAAGACCTGTCATCGTTTCAATCGAACGTTTCACATTACGCTGAATTTCCGAAGCGATTTCTGGAATGCGGTTGCCATATTCCACAATAATGGATACATCAATCGCCGCCTCACGCTGTCCAACATCAACTTTAACGCCTTTAGACAAATTTTTACGGCCAAGCATCTCTGCGATTCCACCTGCGAAACCGCCGCTCATGCCAGCTACACCAGGCACCTCAACTGTAGCCAGTCCAGCAATGACTTCAATAACCTCGGGTGCGATTTGAATAACGCCAATGTCCGTTTTCTCATACTCCGTTGCTGTTGTACTCATGATAGCTTTACACCTCCCTAAAGTTGCGCGTCCCGCCCTGCATCGGACGGGTAAAGCTTCCGCATCTTATTTCTATACTATATCATTCGCCATGAAATATGACAAACCATTACAGATTGTCCCCAGCTTTTGCCGCAGCCTGCTCTGGATGGAAAACATCATATTCCTCGAGGAACTTGATATCAAAATTTCCTTCAATAAACTTTGGATGCTCCAACAGTTTTTGATGGAAAGGAATCGTTGTTTTTATGCCTTCAATCGCGAATTCAGACAAAGCTCGCTTCATGCGGGCAATCGCTTCCTCACGCGTTCTTCCCCAAACGATCAGCTTGGCAATCATAGAGTCGTAATGCGGCGAAATCGTATAACCCGGATAAACCGCGCTGTCGACCCGCACGCCCGTACCGCCCGGCGCCAGATAGAACGGAATGTGTCCAGGAGACGGCATAAAATTGCGCTCGGAATCCTCGGCATTAATCCGGCACTCTATCGACCAGCCATTAATCGCAAGATCTTCCTGCTTAAAGGAAAGAGGATTGCCTTCTGCTACGGAAATCATCTCTTTTATCAGATCGACATTCGTTATCATTTCTGTAACGGGATGCTCGACCTGAATCCGAGTATTCATTTCCATAAAATAAAACTGGCCGTCCGGCCCAAGCAAAAATTCAAGCGTACCTGCACCTGAATATTGAACGGAAAGCGCTGCGCGAACAGCCGCTTGTCCCATCGCTTCACGAAGCTCAGGAGACAAAACTGGACAAGGCGCTTCTTCGACCAATTTCTGGCGACGACGCTGAACCGAGCAATCGCGTTCAAAAAGATGTACAGCATTGCCATGCTTGTCCGCCATTATTTGAACTTCGACATGCTTCATGCCTGTCAAATATTTTTCTAAATAGACGCCTGCATTGCCGAAAGCTTTCTGAGCTTCCTGCTGCGCCGTCGTAATTTGCTGAACGAGCATTTCCTCGCTGTCAGCAATACGGATGCCTTTGCCGCCGCCGCCTGCTGTCGCTTTAATAATAACGGGATAGCCGATCTGACGTGCAACTTCAACCGCTTCTTCCATTGTCTCAATGAGGCCTTCAGAGCCGGGGATAACCGGAACGTTCGCCTGCTGCATCGTTTGCTTGGCTACCGCCTTGTCGCCCATTTTGCTAATCGCCTCAGGCGAAGGCCCTATAAACGTAATGTTGCACGATTCGCAAAGCTCCGCAAAATTCGCATTTTCAGCAAGGAAGCCATAGCCTGGGTGAATCGCATCGCATTCCGTTATAGTAGCAACGCTCATCAGGTTCGTTAAATTCAGATAGCTGTCCTTCGACAAAGTAGGACCGATGCAATAAGCTTCATCTGCAAGGCGCACATGGAGCGAATCGCGATCCGCCTCCGAATAAACGGCTACGCTTGCAATGCCGAGTTCGCGGCAAGCCCGAATAATACGCACGGCGATTTCGCCGCGGTTGGCAATAAGGATTTTTTGGAAATTCACATTGTTACTCCTTTCAAATGGCTAGTTCTCCCAGAAGGAGCAATGCTGTTATTCCGGCTTCACCAGAAATAGCGGCTGCCCGTATTCCACCAATTGGCCATTCGTTACAAGCACTTCGACGATTTCGCCGCGCACTTCCGCTTCCAACTCGTTCATTAGCTTCATCGCTTCCAAAATGCAAACGACGCTTTTCTCGGATACGCGATCGCCTGGTTTTACGAATACCGCAGCATCAGGGCTTGGCGAGCTGTAAAACGTACCAACCATCGGGGAAGTGATTTGGTGCAAATTCTCACTTGCAGCGCGCGCTGCAGGCGTCTCAGACGCTGTAGACTGCGAAGCTGGCTCAATAGCAGGTGCCTGTGTGTAAACGGGAGCAGGCTGCTGTGAATATGTATGCGTTAGCGGGGCTGCTTGCACATTGACGACTTCCGTTTTCCCGGGCTTGCGAATTAGCAGGCGAGTCCCTTCGTTTTCAATTTCCAGCTCATGAACGGAGGTTTGATCGACCAGCTTGATCAATTCTTTAATCTCGCTCAATTTGAACATGAATGTTTCACTCCTTAAAGTTTTGCGGTAGCAAAACCGCTTCGTAAGCATCCGCTTAGTTTTGCGGTAGCAAAACCGCTTCGTAAGCATTCGCCTAGCTTTGCGGCAGCAAAACCGCATAGTAGCTTAGCTTGCATTGTTCACTTTTATTAATGGGCACAATAACGTTTAACATTATATCATAAACGCTGAGGAACACGAATTATTTTTTACAAATGCATAAAATAACCCTTAAACAGCCGCCTGTTCCCTTCGTAAAAATCGTTTTAAGCACTCTATAGCTTCAGTCGCTGTATTAAGAATAATGGGCGAGGCAGGCAAAAATTGAACTGCCCATCAATAAAAAACGCAGTCCAGGCAATAAAATCATAGCCTGAACTCCGCTCTTTTTTGATCATGAGGATCAAATGGAAAATAAAGAAGGAAACTGCCGGATAACTCCGTTCGTCATGACATCTGCCATTCCCATTGCCTGCGATTCGATGGGATCGCTTAGGGCGACGTTTTGCTCATAGTTTTTTGCGAGTCGTGCCGCTACTTCGCCCGTAAGCAGTCTAAGATGCTCATCGAGCATCCTCTTCCATTCCTCTTTGGACCAATAAGGATTTATTTGGCCCAGGAAGTCGGCAATGGCTTCTGCATTCATATACCAGCGTTTTTGTGCATCCGCTGCCGCTGCGCTATCGCCAGCCTGGAGAGCCTTGACGAGTTCAGCTGCAATGACAAGATGCTCCCTCAGCAGTTCGGCAAACTTTGCCGCAATCACCCTGCCATACAAAGGTTCAAGCAACGCTGCAAAGTCTGTAGCGTTCCTTAGCAGCCTAGCCGTCGTTGCTTGTTCGTCACCAAGGCGGTCAACAATGCTGTTCACCGTCAATCTTGTCCAGTACACATGCTGTACCCACAATGTCCGCAGTTTGCGGTTCAATTCCATGCTGGATGATGTCCAGCATGAAGGATGAAGCGATTTGGCCATTTGATGGGGATGGGTAGGATAATAGCGATACATAATGTGTCGTAGCTCCTTTTTATTTTTTTACATTATATAGGCGCAGGGCGAGTGTCGTGCACGATCGGGCATAAGAAAAATCCCGGAAGCGCCAGCTTAACTGACTTCCGGGATTTTCTGCTCAGGCAACGATTAATTAAGGTACAAATTGCACCGATACCTGATCCGCATTGATTTCCATTTTTTTCATAACGAGATCCACAATATCAGCTGCTTGATTTTTCTCCAGCTTCTCGCTCGCTACGACGACTTTATAAACGTTGTTTTCTTCATCTACAATGGCGGATTCATAATTTTGCATCAGCTGCTCTTCTAGCTCTGTCAGCTTTACATTTTTTTCTTCAAGCATGGACAGCTGTTTTGCCGCTTCAGTGGATTTTTCTTTATCTACCTGCGTATTTGCGATATCTGCCATCAGCTTATCAAGCTCCTCGTTGTTTTCCTGCGTCCGCTTCTCCTGAATATCGGCGAATACGCTCGTTGCGGCCCCCCCTTGCTCATACTGCTCCAGCACCTCTTTGTCAGTCTCGCTCACTCCATTGTCCGCTCCTTGCTGCACCTCATCCACAACGATGCCGCTGCCCGCTGCCTCAGTCGCACCTTGTCCCACCGTCTGCTCGAGCTGCGAGTTGTCTGTCAGCAAATCTGGCGAGCTTGCATCCTGCGTAAACAAGTAATAGGCGGACAGTACCACCATCAAGCTGAGCATCGATACGAGCCAAATCGTTTGTCTTTTCGTGTTCATGTGAACACCCTCCTCAAAATGGTATAAAAGCTAATCTACTGCTTCCTTGGTGCAACAGAAATGCGGGATGCCGCGACATTTACGCCTTTTTCGACCGCATCTATAATTAAACGCCTGACGGTTACGTTTTCCGCCCCCTTGGCTACGATAAGGACACCGCGAATGCGCGGGTTGATCGTCTTTTTAATAATCGGCTTCTGATCGCCGGACACCTCGACGAGTACAACCTCGCCATCCTTGTTAATCGCCGTAATATGCCGTTTGCCCCCGTTTTTGTCATTCTCGTCTGTAACCGACTGCGTCTCCTTCTCGTTGCGTTCAACGACGATTTCCTCTGTTGAATCAATGGTGACCAGAACATCCACCTCGCCAACACCGACGATTTTCTCCAAAATTTCCTTCAGCCTCGCCTCCAGCGGCTGCTCCACCGCTTCGAATGAGGCTCCTTCATGCGAGCCTGGGCTGGTCCAGGCCGTGTCATCTACTGACTGCAGATTTTGCCCCTGCCCCTGTACGGAAGGCTCAACCTTGTTATAGGTGAGAAAAGAATTAATCAGCATCAGCAGCGCTCCAACACAGCCGATAATGAGCAGGAGGCGCAGCATTTTTACTCGCTTCGGTCCCCCAGGGCCTCCGCCCGCCATCGCTTCCAGCTTCTCCAGCCACTTCGCCACCTGTCATTATCGCTCCTTTCGCTTCACTTTTCTCCGCGAATGCTTGCCGGCTGGCGAATAATGATGGCCTCGGGAGATAAACCCCAGCCCTCGGCGAGCACAGCTCTCGTCTGCTTGTCAAGCTCTGCGTTTACGGGCTGCCATAACGGTTCATCCGCAGCACTCTGCGCTTCTGATGAATGATTCGGCCCAGTCTCCAGCAGCTCAGGCACCATAACCTCAACGCTCACTGGCTCCACTGCTTCGACCTGTCTATTTTCCTCCTGTACTTCCTGTGTTGAATTCGCATCCGCAATTGCAGGAGATCCTCTCGGCGAGGCTGCCTCTTCTTCAGGAAGCATCTGAGGAAACGTCACTGTCACCGTATCCATATCGACCATCTCAACATCCCCTTCCTTGATCCATTTTAGTTTGACTTCAACCGAGCTTGCCGTCTGGCCCGTATAGCGAACGATTGCGGTTTCCATCGCTTTGGAAAGCGTACTGCCGGTCAGGCTAGCCGCCTGCTGCTGCTGCTTGCGTTTAAGCTCCTCCGCCTGACGCTGAATGTCGGCAAGTGTTGGCATTTTCACCTGCCGCTGCGCCGTGCTCATCTCCCATTGCTGGATGCCCGCGCTCAGTCCCGCCGTTACGTCGCCTTGCAGCAGGCGAAGCAGTGGAGACAGCAGCGTCAGCAGAACAAGAAGGCCGATAACAAGTCTGGCATAGCGCAGCATCGCCCTGTTGGGCAGCAGCAGCTCGGTGCATACAGCGAGCATTATGACAGCGATAATGTCACGCAGCCACTCGCCCAGCCAAGCTACCATGCGATTCGCCCCCTTCTTGTCAAAGCATCCCGTTTATCGCACCATCATTGCTGCATTTCCTGCTGTCAGCACGATCGTGACGGCCAGGAAAAACATTAAGCTGACGGCAGCCAGCGCAGCAAACACATAGATCAGCGTCTTGCCAATCGTTTGCAGGCAGGCCACAATCGGTGAATCTCCCAGCGGCTGCATGACGGCGGCGCATACATTGTAAATTAGCGCCAGCGTCAAAATTTTGATTGCGGGAAAAGCACTGATAAACAGCAGCATAATGACGCCAGCGAGCCCGATTGCATTTTTCGCCAGCATGGAAGCCGATATGACGGTATCCGCAGCATCCGAAAACATGCGCCCGACGACAGGAACAAAATTGCCTGTGACGAACTTGGCCGTTCGCATCGTTACACCGTCGGTCACCGCTCCCGTTGCTCCCTGCACTGAGACGACACCGAGGAAAATCGTAACCAGCGCGCCTAAAATGGTAATGCTGATGCTGCGCAGCAGATTGGCAAGCTGGGTCACCTTGAAACGCTCGGTCATGGCGCTGACGATATGCAAAATGGCCGAGAAAAACAACAGCGGGAATACGAGCGTATAAACAAGCGTGCCTACGACATGAATCATAAAAATAATGAGCGGATGCAGCACCGACACCGTCATGACATTGCCCATCGACGCAAGCAGCGCGAGCAGCAGCGGAAGCATCGCCAGCATGAATTGGATCATGCTTTCTATCGCTTCCTTCGCATAGCCGATCGCTACATTAAAGCTGTTGACCGTGATGATAAGGATGACCATAAAGGTAATGGAATAAGCTACCTTGCTGACCGCATTGCGCTCGAAGGCGCTTTGCAGCGTTTCCAGCATCATGCTGAATACGGTAAGCGTGACGATTGTGACCAGCAGCTTGCCATTGTAGAGCACCTCGTGCAGAAAATAAGACAGCAGCCCTTTCAGCACCGTTTCCAGCTTGAGCCCTTCTCCGCCCGGCAGCAGCATTTGGGCAAAGCTCGGCAGCTTCTGCTCAGGGAAAAATCCGCCATATTCGTTTTTGAGCTCGTTCCAGTATTTCTCCACCGCATCCGTATCCATATCGTTCAGCCCGCTGCCGGTCAGCTGACCGAGTGCGGCTTGCGCCTGAGCCTGCTGTGTTTGCTGCTGCTGCAAGGACTGCGATTGCTGGCTTTGCTGAGTCTGCTGCGACTGATAGGTTTGTGGAGAAGACGTTGGCTGTGAAGCTAGCTGCTGATAAGAAGCCTGTTCCGACTGCCAAGCTGAAGTTGACACACCTTTCGCTGCAGCCTCTGAGCTTGGCACAAGCAGCAAAAAGTACAATACAGCAGCTAACAGCGTAAACCAAACGGCGTTCGACGGATAGGAGCTGCCAGCAAGCTTTATCCTCAACTGGCTCCTCCTCCTGTCGGCAGCAGGTTGATGACCGTTTCGATAATGACGCTGATGATCGGCACCGCCATGACGAGAATTAATATTTTGCCAGCGAATTCGATTTTCGACGCAATGCTTTCCTGTCCGGCATCCCGGACAATTTGAGCGCCAAATTCAGCGATGTAGGCAATGCCGATTATTTTCAGCACCGTCTTCAAATAAATAGAAGGAATGCCGGAGCGATTCGCCAAATCAGTAAGCACCGCGATGACGGAATCGATTTTGCCAAGCAGGAACAGAAAAATAAAGAGGCCGGTAAATGCCGCAAGCAGGAAAGCGAACAGCGGCTTTTGCTCTCGAACGACAAGGATGAGGACTGTTGCAATCAGCCCAAGACCGACGATTTGAATGATTTCCACTTCGCTTCACCTACTTGCGGCTTCTCTTCAAGCTAGCTACTGGAACAGAAAAATCGTTTTAATTTCCTGAAACAGCTCGTTCAGCATACGCACGACCATAAACAGAACTACAACAAAGCCGATTAATGTCACCCAATGCG
Organism: Paenibacillus liaoningensis; assembly: GCF_059609455.1. Lineage (NCBI taxonomy): Bacteria > Bacillati > Bacillota > Bacilli > Caryophanales > Paenibacillaceae > Paenibacillus > Paenibacillus liaoningensis. The sequence continues at coordinate 161,669 of NZ_JCAALU010000014.1, read as the reverse complement.
CCATATCTTCCTTCCCCATCTGCTTAAGCACCGTATGAATCATCGCGATGATAATTCCGATACCGGCTATTTGGAAAATGGCGCTCACATCCATATTCATTTCCGCGGCACCCCATTAAACCATCAAAATAACGAGCAGCACGGCGATTAAAACGCCGAGGCTTTTCCACATCGTCTCATACTTCGCCTGGTCTTCCCGCGCCGAATCTTCCTCCGCCTTCAGTTGAATGAGCGCCAGCTTCAAATGCTTAAGCTGGTCCTCACGGTCGCTAATACCGAGCGTTGAGCCAAGACGGATCAACACCGCCTGCTCGCTTGCCCGCATGGCCGTAGTTCCCCAAACCTCGCGAACCGCCCGCTCCCAGCTTTCTGGAAAAGAAAGCCCTTCCTCGCTTGCAAGCCCTTCTGCAGCCAGCATCAGCATCCGGTTTAGTGGAGCCGGAACAAAAGCCGCGGTTCGAGTCAGCGCCTCCGGCAGCGGTGTATGCCCGTAGCCAATTTCCGTTTCAAGCCTCTGAAGCGCGTGAGCAGTATGGCGAAGCTGGCGGGGTCTAGCGGCAAAACGCGCCGCCTGCTGAAAGCCAAGCATCGTTCCGGCGAACAAAATCAGCAGCGCGCCAAGCAGCTTCAGCACATGGCATCGCCCCGCATCAGCCCGGAAAACAGCGGCGCAGCATCTTCGGCTAAACGCGGTACTGCTGCCGTTGGCTCGCGCGCCGCCCAGCCTCTTACGCAAGCTTCTGCCGTAAGCACCCGGTGCATAATGCCCGAAGGCGTTCGGCGCAGCTCGACAATAAGGGCGAAAGCCCCTTCCTCTAGCAGCGAGCGCAATACAGGCCGCCCTCTGGCATCCTCGGCATCATACGCATGAGCTGTCGCTATGACGCTGACACCGGCATGGCTGGCTTCCCGAATCGCCTCGCCATCCTCGGGACGTCCAATCTCATCTGCAATAATGACATCGGGCGACATCGAGCGCAGCAGCATCATCATTCCTTCTGCCTTGGGGCAAGCATCCATGACGTCGGAGCGCGGGCCAATATCAAAGGTTGGAATGCCGCGGACACAGGCGGCTATTTCCGAGCGCTCGTCCACGATTGCAACTTTTCTGCCCGCCCAGCTTGCAGCATCCCCGCCTCCCCATAACCCGTAGCTGACGGATCTTGCAATGTCGCGAACGAGCGTCGTCTTGCCCTGCTGAGGAGGGGCCAGCAGCAGTGTGGAGCGGATCGTTTTGCGCGACCGGTCCAGCAGCTTCGGCATGAGCGGGGTCGCTGAGCCGGGTACCTCCCTGGCAATCCGAATATTAAAGGCGCCTATTTCACGAATGCCGCGGACACTGCCGTTATCGAGAACGGTACGCCCTGCAAGTCCAACCCGATGACCGCCTGCAACTGTAATGAAGCCCCGCCTGAGCTCCTCTTCCATGGCATACAAGGAGTAGTTGGTCATCCGCTCCAGCAGCTTGCGGCAAAGGTCAGCAGTAGGCTTGTACGCTCCGCCTGCTTGGGTTAAGAGCGTGCCGTCGTTTGCAGCGAAACGCGATTGGCCTGCCATGCCAATTTCCAGCGGGCGCCCTTCGCGAATCCGTATCTCTTCCAGCTGCTCCTGAACCTGCGCAGGGAGCCGTTCCAATATCGCTTTCAGCTCTAGCGGCAACAAATGCGTAATACGGCTAAGCATGCGTTCATCACTCCCGGATGTTTGTCCTTAGTCCTCTTATATGTATGCTTGGCCAGCTAAAATATGTCCAACTGGATCGAAAATGCTAGATTAGAATTTATTTAACTAGGAGCAGACCGCCTCTTATAGCGAGAACGGCAACTAAATATATAAAAAGGCCTTCGTTCTCGGGTACAGCGCCGATTCTCGTTATTTTTTCAAAATACCAATCATTAAACATAGAATGCCAGCTGCTACCCAAGCAAATTTGCTATAGGACAGCTTGTCTGCAAGCCCTACCAAACCAATCGTCGTCGTCGCAATCAAAATCAGCGGCCCTACTAGCGCCAAAGAGGAATTGACGAGAAGCGCCTTGTCGATCTGATTGAGTTTAAGCATAATAATAGCTGCGCAAATTTCGATGGTTCCCGAGGCAAAGCGCAAGGATGCCATTGCCAGCACGATTTTATTCAGCATAAAAATCCACCTCCACCCTTGTCCAGCCGACCTGTTTCTAGCTTATGCAGCAGACTACGGCATTCATGACCGCTGCACTTGGGACACATGCCTAGAAGAAGGTGCATATATTGCAGGCATAAGGCTATGAGAAGCTAAGGCAAAGAAAGGCGGATAACGACATGCAAGTTGAGGTCATATCAAGCGTGAATGAAGCCAGCCAGGCGCGCTTTCATCATAAAACAGCCATCGTTGTCGATGTATTGCGGGCTGGCAGCACGATTGTGACGGCGCTTGCGGCCGGGGCCGAAGCCATCGTTCCGGTAGAAACAGTTATGGAGGCTAAAGCAGCGCAGCAGCAGGGGGATTTACTAGGGGGGGAACGATTTTGCCGCAAAATATCCGGCTTTGACCTTGGCAATTCGCCTGATGAATATGAAGCAAATACGATTCGCAACCGACGTATTATTTTGACCACAACGAACGGAACGCGCGCGCTGCAAAAATCGGCCCGTGCCGATTACGTATTGACAGCCGCGCTAATGAACGCTGCTGCCTGCGCCCGTGCGGCGCTCGCGCTGCGGCGCGATGTCGTCATTTTATGCGCAGGCTATAATGATGCTTTCGCTGCCGAGGATGGCTATGGCGCCGGACTGCTGCTTGAGCGGATGATGCAGGCAGGCATAAATGCTTTGGAACTGGACGACTTCGCAATCGCTATGCTCGGCTTCTACCGCAGCCGCAGTTCTGCTGCGCTCGAAACACTCGCCTCCGGATCCACAGGCAAGCGGCTGCTCAAGCTTGGTCTCCAGCGGGATATTGAAGCATGCGCAGCCGTCGATATTTATAAAGACGTTCCCGTACTGCAAGGAGAGAAGCTCGTGCTGTTGACGCGCTGAATCGCTTATAAAAATAAAAGCAGCAGATTAAGGCGAAAAATCACGCCCTAGCCTGCTGCTAGTCTCGCTTTAGGCTGCTACTCCAGCACAAGCGCTTTATTGAGAAATTTATTTTTCATTATTTTGTGATTGATCCGTCCGATCGTTGACTCATCTTTTGGAACTGGTGCGAATCGATAGAGCAATAACCATCTGAGGCACGCAATGGCTTCAAACCTTTGAACTTCTTCTTTATCAAATTCACTTTGTGCTAAATATGCATTTTGGAATAACGTGGCTAATGGTTCCCCATTGTATAAATAAATTAAAAAGCTCGTCCAGGCAAAATCATACCTGACATCCCCTAATTGCCCATTGGTCCAGTCAATGATCGTGTATTTCCCTTGATTTTCTACTACGTTCCCTAAATTAAAGTCACCGTGGATAAACTTATTTTGCTGCATATTTGAACCATTAATTAGCTCTATTAATTCCGTTTGAATGTCTTGATGCTCTTCGATTTGCGGGTAAAAATAACGGATAAAATCGTATTTCCTATGAAGCAGAGGATCTAATTCCTGGTCGGATACTTTATGGATGTCCAACAATAATTGAGCCAAATGCTCAACTTGCTGATTCGTTATTTGGGAAAGCGGGCTGCCATCATAGCTGGTTAACAGCGCCTTATGCCCGGAAGCGGTGTGGCCCCATCCATATGCTGCCGAAACAGAAATGCCTATGTTCCAAAGCGCTTGCAGCAGGACATATTGAAAATGAACATCTGGATCGGAATCCTTGTCCCATATTTTTAGAACAAAGCTGTCCGTAACAGACGAATATTTCCACACATGGGCCTCCAGTCCAGCCGGCATGCTGCTGCAGGCTAGTTCTTGTTTCAGCAGCTCATTCATGAAGCTCGTGCTCTCAGCCCAAACCATTTCATTTAAGAACACCACATTTGAACTCCTTCCATTTTGTTTAATCATATCTAATTGTACTTAATCTTACCTCTCTGTAGATCCCCATATATGCAAAAAAGGCAAAGAGCGATTGCTCCTTGCCTTTTTGATTTCTCTTACAAGTTTCTTACATTAAAGCAAGTCGTCTAACGACGGTCCTGTGGCCCGCCAACGAAAGCTTGCTCAGCTGTATCCAAACCGTATGCCGTATGCAGCGCACGCACCACTTCTTGCAGCGGCTCAGCATCGATGACGCAGGAAAGTCTGATTTCAGAAGTGCTGACCATCTTAATGCTGATGCCAAGACCTGAAATCGCTGCGAACATCGTTGCAGCAACGCCTGGATTGCTGACCATGCCAGCACCGACGATTGAAACTTTAACCAGGTTTTCTTCAGAAGTCACTTTGTTGTACGGAAGCTCTCCGTGCAGATTTTCAATGACTGCAACCGCTTTGTCTTTATCATCGAGCGAAAGCGTGAAGGAGAAGTCGGCTGTGCCGTCCTGTACGCCGCTTTGCACAATAATGTCCACATCCACGCCATTATTTGCAAGCGCGCCAAATACTGTCGCGAGCACGCCTGGCAAATCTGGAACGCCCAGAATGCTAATTCTAGCTACATTTTTATCGAATGCAATACCGCGAACGACAGCGCCTTGTTCCATCGTTACTTCCTCCTTTACACTTGTACCTTCGTTGTAGGTAAAGCTTGAACGAACGACCAGCTTTACATTGTAATGCTTTGCGTATTCAACTGCACGCGGATGAAGCACAGCAGCTCCCAGATGGGCAAGCTCCAGCATTTCATCATACGAAATTTCTTCGAGCTTGCGAGCGCATTTCACAACGCGCGGATCGGTCGAATAAATGCCATCCACATCGGTGTAAATTTCGCACACATCCGCTTTAACCGCAGCTGCCAGTGCAACTGCTGTCGTGTCGGAGCCGCCACGTCCCAGCGTCGTAATGTCGCCTTCCTCGGACATGCCTTGAAAACCGGCTACGATAACAATATGGCCCGCATCCAGCTCCTTAATCATGCGCTCAGTACGAATATCTGTAATTTTCGCCTTGCTGTGTACAGCATCCGTACGGATTCCCGCCTGCCAGCCTGTCAACGAAACGGCGTGGTGTCCCAGCTGGTGAATCGTCATCGACAAAAGCGCTACCGATATTTGCTCGCCTGTCGTAAGCAGCATATCCATCTCGCGCGCTGGCGGATTAGGATTAAGCAGCTTCGATTGGTCGATCAGATCATCCGTTGTATCCCCCATTGCAGATACGACAACAACAACGCGGTTTCCCGCCTGCCTATTTTCAATAATTCGTTTTGCTACCCGTTGCATCCGCTCCGGCGTTCCCACCGAGCTTCCGCCAAACTTCATCACTATCAACGACAAAGCTGACTCACTCCCAACCTTGACATATACATGCAAGTCAATATTATAGCACAACCATCATACATCTGGGTATATCCCATCACAAAAATACAAGCAACCTTCACAGCTTCAGCATGCTATTTGGAAACGTCGGTGCCGAAATATTTTGTTGAAATTTCCAAATATGTACCGTCCTTTTTCATATCCGCAAGCGCCCTATTGACGGCGATAACAAGCTCATCATGCCCTTTCGTAAACAAAGCGCCGCTTGCCGTTGCCTCCGACATTTCATCAACAATTTTGAGCGGCGCCTCCGGCTCGCGATGCTTTAAGTCTAAATAAGTTAACCCATCATTAACCGTCGCGTCCACTTCACCGGACAACAACAAGGAAATCGCATCATCAAAGCCTTTGGACGGCACAATTTCCGCCCCGTACCGCTGTGCAATATCAAGCAAATTGCTTGTCAGCGATTGTGCCGCCTTTTTCCCTTTCAAGTCAGAAAGCTTCTTAATATCCGTGTTATCCTGATTCACAATGAGCACAATATGGGAGTAAATATAAGGATCGGAAAAATAATATTGCTCCAGTCGATCGTCCCGAATGCTGACTTGATTAAAAACAACATCAAACTTCCCCGCATCAAGTCCCGCAAATATTTCAGCCCATGGCGTTTCAATAAATTCAGGCTCCACGCCAATACGCTTGCTAATTTCTGCAGCTATCTCTACATCGAATCCGACAAGCTTGCCGTTTTCGTTATGATAAGTAAAAGGCGCATACGTTCCTTCCGTTCCTATACGCAGCTTGCCGCTTGCTTGAACAGCCTTCAGGGAGTTTTGCCCACCAGTTGCCGCTTCCCCCGAACTTGCAGCTGGCTGATTCGTTGCATGCGGCTCCGGTCCAGTGCCACAGGCCACCAGCAAAAACCAACAGGCTGCCAGCAGAAAAACAAAGCTTTTTCTTGCCATTCACTCTACTCCTCTACGTCGTCGCTAGATGCATGAGCTTAACTATTATATTGAATGTTACAATAGTAAGCCTTTATACATCAATGCTTTTTACGATAAAAATGAGAAGTTCGTGTGAAGTTTAGACGGTTCATATAAAAAAGCTGCTCCAAGGGCCAATTGCACCCTTGAAGCAGCTCATTGCCATCTCCTATGCGCGGGAGATGTATTTTCCTTCGCGAGTATCGATCAACAGCACATCGTCCTCATTAATGAACAATGGAACTTGTACGTTGTGTCCCGTTTGAAGCTTTGCATTTTTAGTTGCGCCGGTTGCCGTGTTGCCTTTAATGCCTGGCTCCGTCTCAATAACTTTCAGCTCAACGCTGTTCGGCATTTGGATACCGATGATTTCCCCTTGGTAGCTCGAGATGTTGACCGTCATGTTCTCGATCAGGAAGTTGATTTCCCATTTCAGCTGCGATTCGTTCAGTTCGAACTGGTCATACGTTTCGTTGTCCATGAACGTGTACTCGGAACCGGAGTTGTACAAGTATTGTACAGCACGGTTTTCGATGATCGCACGAGCAAGCGATTCGCCTGCACGGAACGTTTTCTCAACAACGTTGCCGTTGCGGAGGTTTTTCAGCTTGGAGCGCACGAATGCTGCGCCTTTGCCTGGCTTAACGTGCTGGAAATCGGTTACGGAGAAAATGTCTCCGTCTACTTCAATTGTCAATCCTGTTTTAAAATCATTTACTGAAATCACTGCTGATTACCTCCTGGGATTAGAAAAATAGCAAGCTTGATCGTGCTCGTTTACCGCTGTTACCACAACTTAGCCTAAAGTAAGAAACGCTTTAGTCGATGCGGTTAATATTTTAATACCGGTGTCCGTAATTACGATGTCATCCTCGATCCGTACTCCGCCGAAACCGGGGAGATAGATGCCAGGCTCAACCGTTACCGTCATACCGGGGGTTAAAATCGTTTCGCTAAGCTTGGACAAACGGGGAGCCTCGTGCACTTCCATGCCGAGTCCGTGTCCGGTGCCATGACCGAACTTGTCGCCATAGCCGTATTTCGTGATGACATCACGCGTCAAAGCATCCGCTTCACGGCCTGTCATGCCCGGACGGATATGAGCAAGCGCATTCAGCTGTGCCTCCAGCACAATGTCATAAATTTCGCGATGCTTGTCCGTTGGCGTACCAACGACAACCGTGCGCGTAATATCAGAGCAATATCCTTTCAGATAAGCGCCGAAATCCAGCTTCACGAATTCATTGTTGCCGATAACCCGCTCGCTTGCTTTGCCATGCGGCAAGGCTGAGCGCTCTCCGGACGCTACGATCGTCTCGAACGAAGAGGAATGAGCACCATGGCTGCGCATGAAAATTTCCATCTCCAGCGCGATATCGCTTTCCTTCACGCCAGGCTGCAGCAGCTTCTGGATATGCGTAAATGTCGCATCCGCTAGATCAGCAGCCTCCTGCATCACTTGCAGCTCCGACTCGTCCTTGATCATCCGCAGGCCTTCAACAAGCCCCGCTACTGGATGAAGGGCAATGTCGCCAAGCACAGCTGTCCAATCAGCGAATTCGCCGTAAACGACATGCTCCTGCTCAAAGCCCAGCTTGCTGATTTTTCTCGCTTTCAACAGCTCTTTCACCGTTTCCATCGCTTTAGGCGCATGTTCAACGATTTCATAGCCGATCGCCTGCTCAGGAGCCTGCGTCATATAGCGGAAATCGGTCAGCAAAATGCTGTCACTTAACGTAATGAGGACCATACCAGAGGAGCCTGTAAATCCGCTTATATAACGGCGATTGTATTCGCTGTTAATAAGAATAGCTTCCAGACCCAGCTCCGTAAGGGCGCTGCGCAAGAGATTCACTCTTTCCTTTGACATTTATGTTCATCCCCTTTCCGTTTTTTTAAGCCATCTTCAGCTTACGAGCAAGTGCCGCAAGGCCAAGCTCATAGCTCTGTGGACCGAAACCGGCAATTTGCCCGACCGCTACAGGTGCAATAACCGACACGTGACGGAATGCCTCGCGCGTATGTATGTTGGACAAATGCACCTCAACTACAGGAAGAGCTACCGTACTTAAAGCATCGCGCAGCGCATAGCTGTAATGCGTAAACGCTCCGGGATTAATAAGTATGCCATCCTCTGCGCCATAAGCGCTATGTATCCGATCAATAAGCGCGCCCTCATGGTTGGATTGGAAAAAATCCAGCTGTACATTCAGACCCTTCGCCTGCTCCAGCAAGTTAGCCTCAATATCAGCAAGCGTAGCCGATCCATAAATTCCTGGCTCACGAACACCAAGCATATTCAGATTCGGGCCATTAAGCACCAGAATTTTGAGCATTTGCACACCTCCCTAACGGACAAATCAATGCTAAAGACAAAGATCAATTGCCATTTTACCACATATGCCCGCCGCTTGAGAAGGGACAACTATTCAGCTTGCTTGTACAGGCTCTCGGGACGCCTCGTCTGTAAATTCAAAAGCAATGGTGTAGCCGATAAAAACGCCCCATAGCAAAAAGACACATAGTTCGGCGCTAAGCGTATTCCAGCCTGTTTTCCACACCGTTCGAGTCACATGCAGCATCGGCCCTACAGCAAGAAAAACGATCGCCCACCAGGCGAGCCCATAGAGCACACCAGGCCATGGACCTTTGAGCTTGCGGAACAGCAGACCGTATAGCAGCGCAGCAATTATTGAAAAAATAATGTAGCAGCCAACGCCTACTACTATGCCCCAGCCCGACTTCAAAAAGGAGGAGCGGAAAAACGGGTCCGCCATTATGCCTGGCAGCTCCAGTGTAAATTTCATTTCATAAAAAAACCAGCGTAATATGCCCCAAATCAGGCCAGCAAAAAAGCCCGTCGATAAGCAATACGTCCAAATATTCGTATGATGCTTGCCTTCATATGGATTGCCGCCTTTTCCGGCGGTCCGTTTATTTTGTTTATTTTCTGCCATCGTTTCCTTCGCCTCCAGCTTGTGATCACCTGTCGCCTCCTAAATAAAAGAAGCCATGTTTTAGTATGTGAAAAAAAGCATAGAAGTAACCGCCTCTGTTGGCAGCTGTTTCTGGATTGCCCAAGCAGCTCAAACGTTGGCAATTGCCGCACCGATCAAGTACAATAGAACTATTCGCAAGAAAATGAAAAAAAATGATTCGTCACCTGATTGGGACGATACACTTTTAAGGAAGGTGACCAACACTTGTCGCAAAAGCCAAAAAGCATCTATGGAGGACAAGCTGTCATTGAAGGCGTCATGTTCGCAGGAAGCCATGTCAATGTTACAGCTGTTCGCCGAAAAAATGACGAAATCATCTTTTATGAGGTTCCGCGGACGACGAAGCGCTGGATCCAGCAGCTGAAAAAAATTCCGATTGTGCGCGGTGTTGTCGGCATAATAGATTCTAGCGCCAAGGGCTCGCAGCATCTGAACTTTTCCATGGAAAATTACGCGGAGGATGAGGCGAAGGAAGAAGCCGCCAAAAATCCCGAAGCACTGCCGAAGCCTGAGAAGGAGCAAAAATCCGGCTTCAGCCTTAGCATGATAGTCGGTGTTGCTGTAGCAGGCGTCCTGTCGTTTATTTTCGGCAAGCTGATTTTCACCGCAGCTCCCGCTGCGCTGGAAGAACTATTGTTCAGCAATGTATTTGAGAGCAAAATCGGTCATAACCTATTAGAAGGACTTATCAAAATCATTTTATTGCTTGCTTATTTGTATCTGATGTCGCTCACGCCGATTATCAAAAGACTGTTTCAATATCATGGCGCCGAGCATAAAGTAATTAGCGCTTATGAAGCTGGCGAGAAGCTTACGATCAGCAATGTGCAAAAATACAGCCGCCTGCACTATCGCTGCGGCAGCAGCTTTATTATTTTCACCGTCATTGTCGGCGTTATTATTTATTCGCTGCCTTTCTTCACTTGGGATTCCATCTGGGAAAGAATTTACATTCGTATTTTGCTGCTCCCTATCGTTCTCGGCATTTCTTATGAGGTGCTGCGCATTACAAATGCGATGCGCGACATTCCCGTGCTGCGCTATCTCGGCTACCCGGGCCTATGGCTGCAATTGCTGACAACGAAAGAGCCGAAGGATGACCAGGTTGCCGTATCCATCGCTTCCTTCAACCGGATGCGCGAGCTTGATCAACAAATGACCAATATTAAAGCGTAAGGGCGGAATGATTATGGCAAACAGGCCTAAAAAATGGAGCGTGCCGGCAATTATTATTATGTCTTTGCTTGGCATCGGAGTTATTTATGGCGTTTTGACCGATATGCGTTCATTCCTTATCCCGATTATCGTATTCGGCCTCATTTATGTGCTTTACAAATTCCCGCCTGACCGCTGGAGAAGCCGTTCTGGCTCTGCTTCGCCTCAGGTGCGCCCTGGCAACCGCTCACAGCCTGCCAAACGCCCGAAATCGCAGCGTACGCCGTTCCGCGTTATCGAAGGCGGCAAGGAAGATGATGATCTGCCGAAGTATCATTAAGCCACTGTAGTCCGCTATGACAGCTGGCCAACCACGCAAAAAGAGCGTAACCTCGATTTCTCGGAGGTCACGCTCTTTTTTTGGGTAATTGCACATCATACTGCGTTTCACTTCATATTTGCGTTATCACTCATTATCGAGCTCGGCGCGGACCGCTTTAAGGTCGTCCAATCGGGAAGGATCACGTTCGAAAAATGCGACGAGCGTCTCGATGCAGGTGATCGAATCCCAGCTTAAATGATGCTCAATGCCTTCGACATCCTGATAAATATTCTCATCTTGGACGCCGATAATGGCCAGAAATGATTCCAGCAGATGGTGGCGCTCCACAAGCCGCTTGCCCATCTTCTTCCCTTTTGTCGTTAATACAAGACCACGATATTTCTCATAAATTAAATAGTTATCTTTATCGAGCTTTTGAATCATCTTCGTCACTGACGAAGGGTGAACCTCCAGCCCTTCCGCAATATCCGACACTCTCGCGTAACCTTTTTCGTCTATGAGCTTATAAATTCGTTCCAAGTAGTCTTCCATGCTCGGTGTCGGCATTGAAGAACCCCCTAACCCAACTTCTTTCACCTTGTTTCCTCGGCGTTACTCTAGTATCATACACTGATTTGAAACCTGTCTGCAACCTTATGGACAATCCCGGCCGCGCAATAATTAATGGCATTAGCGATTTAGAGCATTTCTTGAAATATAAGAATTTATAAGTTTCACATTTATCATTAGGCTTATATTTCTCGGACTGAAACGCGCTGCGCCGCCAGAGGTGGCTTTTGGCCGTTTCACCTTGCAACTCCCAGTTTGAAGCCCTTTCCTTTGTCGCACATTATAACTTAAGCTTCTTATTTGAAGCAACAAAGCACAGGAGGTGCCGCTCATGGCTTCCACCATAGAGGAGCGTCCAAAAACAGCGCTGAAGAGCTTATCCTTCGTTCCCGAGCTCGTCTATTTTGAACCGGATGCGCTTAATTATCCGAAGGGCAAGCGCATTTATGACTGGGTGCAAAAGGAAGGCATTCCTTTCCGCATGACAAGCTCGCATAACCGGATTACCAATTTGCCCGGTGAAACCGAGCTTGAGAAATACCGGATTGCCAAACGCACCCTCGTCGTCGGCATTCGCAAAACGCTAACCTTTGATACGTCCAAGCCATCAGCGGAATATGCCATTCCCATTGCGACCGGCTGTATGGCGCATTGCCATTATTGCTATTTGCAGACGACGCTCGGCGCAAAGCCCTATATTCGCGTTTATGTCAACATCGATGAGATTATCAGCGCTGCCAAGCAATACATCGACGAGCGAGCACCGGAAATAACCCGCTTCGAAGCCGCTTGTACGTCCGATCCCGTCGGGCTGGAGCCCATTACAGGCAGCCTGCGCGAGCTGATTGAATTTATGGCGGAGCAGCCGCTAGGCAGACTGCGCTTCGTGACGAAATTCCATCATGTCGACTCTTTGCTGGATGTTAAGCATAATGGCCATACCCGCATTCGCTTCAGCGTCAACAGCAAATATGTGATCAAAAATTTCGAGCCAGCCACCTCCCGCTTCGAGCAGCGAATTGAAGCCGCAGCCAAAGTAGCTAAAGCCGGTTATCCGCTCGGCTTTATCATTGCGCCGATTATCTGGCATGAGGGCTGGGAGGAAGGCTACGCCGAGCTGCTCGTATCGCTTGCAGAGGCGCTGCCTGAAGAGGCACAGCAAGCCGATCTAACCTTTGAGCTTATCCAGCACCGTTTTACGAAAACAGCGAAAAATGTGATCGAGCGCCGCTATCCGCGCACGAAGCTGGAAATGGACATTGAGAAGCGAAAATACAAATGGGGCCGCTGGGGACAAGGAAAATATGTCTACCCTACAGAACAAGCAGATGCGCTCCGATTGTTTATATCAGAGCGCATCTTTGAGCATTTTCCACAAGCGAAAATTGAATATTTCACTTAAAACTTCAGCCAATCCGGCGTAATGAGGTTAAGCCACGACGTAATTTGCGTCATTTGATCGGTGAAGAGCATAATGCCGAGCACAATCATAATCGCTCCGCCGACCTTCATCACCGTATTCGTATATTTCAGCAGCCATCTCGCTGAGCCTAGGAAAAAAGCCAATACGAAAAACGGAATGGCAAAGCCTAAAGCATAAGCCGTAGTCAGCTTAAACCAGGTATTCGGCTCGGATGCCGCCAAAGCCAGAATCGCCGTTAAGGCAGGACCTGTGCAAGGCGACCACCCGGCCGAAAATCCAATGCCAAAAATAAAGGAGCCTAAATAGCCGGTTTTTTTCGAAGCATCAAACGGCAGCTTGCGCGTCTTCATCAGCAATTGCGGCTGAAAAACGCCGAGCAGGAACAGCCCCATCAGCACAATTAAAATCGCCGATAATTTGCGGATGAGCGGCTCATATTCGCTGAACGTTTCCGCGAACACATTCGTACCGTAGCCAAGCGTGTAATACACCGTACAGAAGCCGATAATGAAAAACAGCGTATGCAGCATCGTACGGGAGCGCATTTGCTTGCTCGTATGCTCATTATTTTTGAGATCGCTGACGGAAATGCCGGTTATGTAAGATAAATAAGATGGATACAAGGGCAAGCAGCATGGGGAGATGAAGGAAGCAAAGCCCGCCCCCAATGCGAGCCAAATATTAAGATCGTTCACCGTACAGCACCTCGATTTTGATTAACTCCCTGTTCTTATTCCCCGCTTGAACAGCAAGAGGCCCAGCAAAATAACAATGAGCAGAAGCACGATCGTGCCGCCCGGAGCCAAATTCCAAATCCCTGCAATCATCAAGCCGCAAATAACGGCAATTTCACCAATAATGACGACGGTAATAATGCTCTGCCGAAAGCTGCGCGCAATGATAAGACTGCAAGCCGCTGGAATCGTCAGCAGTGCAGACACAAGCAGCGCTCCAACAATTTTGATGGAAGCACTAATGACAAGCGCGGTTAGCACGCTAATCATAACATTATAAAAACGGACGGGCAACCCGCTCACCGCTGCTGCATCCTCATCAAAAGTAAGCAAAAACAGCTCCTTCACCTGCAGCCTGATGGCTACAAGGACGACAACCGTCACCACGGCAATCGTAATTAAATCGATGTTGCTCAGCGTATAAATGCTGCCAAATAAATAGCCGCTGACATTGACATTAAAGCCCTTGCCCATCGTGAATAAAATCGAAGCCAGCGCAACGCCGCCCGACATAATAATCGCAATGGACAGCTCGGCATAGGATTTATAAGCTTTCCTCAGCTTTTCAATCGCAAACGAAGCTGCAACAGCGAACAGCAGGCCTACCGCAACCGGATACACCCCAATTAAGAATCCAAGCGCAACGCCCGCAATGGATACATGCGACAGCGTATCGCCGATCATGGACAAACGGCGCAGCACGAGAAAAATGCCCATTAGCGGCGCTGTTACTCCGATAAGCAAGCCGCCAATCAGCGCCCTTTGAAAAAATTCGCTAGTAACGATCTCCAACCTGAACAACCTCTTCTCTGCTATCCATTTCCTGACGAAGCCCGCGCAGGCTGTGAGTCAGATCATCTTGCGCACAATTTTGCAAATCATGCGAATGCTTTTTGTAAAACTTCAGCTTGCCGCTTTGCGCTGCCTGATGCAGCCCCAAATAAGTGCGGATCATCTCCATGTCATGGGACACCATGAGGAAGGTGATATTGTGATGCTGATGCATATGCTTGATCATATGGAAAAAGCTTTCCTGCGTCTCTGAATCGATCCCAACGGTAGGCTCATCCAAAATAAGCAGCGACGGATTGTTAATAAGCGCCCGCGCCAAGAAAGCACGCTGCTGCTGGCCGCCGGACAGCTGGCCGATCCGCTTGTCCGCCAAATCCTCGATTTTCATCGCATGCAGGGCGTCATCTGCCTTTAAGTGATCGCTCTTCGTAATACGGCGAAACAGCTTATTGCGCCCGTAAAGGCCCGATAGCACCACTTCGCGAACCGTCGCTGGAAAAAGGGGATTAAACGCATTTTTTTGCGGCACATAACCGATTTTTTCCCATGCCTTAAATTGGCCTACCGGCTCGCCGAACAAACGAATGACGCCGCTCTCCGGCTTTAGCAAGCCGACAATCATTTTGAGCAGCGTTGTTTTTCCCGCGCCGTTCGAGCCAATCAGCCCGATAAAATCACGCTCGCGAACGCTCAAATTAAGTCCGGTGATGACGCGCTGCTGCTGGTACGAGAAGGTTACGCCCTCCAGCGATATAATATCCTGATGGCAGTCTCCTGCCGGGCTGGAAAGCAAGTCCGCTTCTGGCAGCCTCTCTGTCACTTGTTGCATCCTGTCAACCTCCCTTGCTTTTTACTATATTGCTATACTTCCCTGATTATATCATTTATAAAGCGCCATTTACCTAGAGACTGCGACGAAATAAAGTACCGTTAATTTCCTCGCAGCTCCTTATTGCAGTGCTTTCAGAAGATTTTGCAAATTCGCTTCCATCAGCGTAATGTAGGTATCGCCATTTTTCTCCTGCTCTGGCGTCAGTCCTTCTACTGGATTCAGCATCAATGTGTCAACCTTCGCTTCGCTCGCGAGCGTATCCGCAAGTGCCGGAGATACAAGCTCCTCGAAGAAAATATAGCGAATGCCTTGTTCCTTCACAAATTTGGCGATATTCAGCAAATCCTGCGCTCTAGGCTCAGCATCAGCCGATAATCCCATTATAGCCGTTTGCGTCAAGCCATAGTCGCGGGCCAAATAACCAAACGCCTGATGGGATACTACGATATCCTTCATCGTCGTTTTGGACAGCTCCTGCTCGAACTTCGCATCGAGTGCTGCAAGCTTGCTGTGCAGCGCCTCATAGTTCGCCTCATATTCGGTTTTGTGGGCACTGTCCACTTGAATGAGGCTATTTTTCACATTTTCAGCCATAATGATTGCCGATTTCGGGCTGACCCAAGTATGCGGATCGACATCGAGAGCGTGCTCATGATCATGCTCGTCAGCAGCTGCACCGTCTGCTTCTTCGCTATGCTCTTCATGATCCGCATGCTCCTCTGCCGTTTCAGCGCTATGATCATGCTCCTCTTCGGAATTGCCTTGAATCAGCTCAATACCTTTGCTCATTTCGGCCGTAATGATCGTCTGATCGTTCGGCAATCCTTTCAGAAAGCTGTCCGTCCAGCCTTCCAGTCCTGCTCCATTGTAAAGAAACAGCTGCGCTTTGGAGGCGGTGCTGAGATCTTGGCTTTTCGGCGTCCAATCATGCGGCTCCACTCCTGCCGGGATGAGGTTGACGACATTGACATATTCACCGCCAATTTCTGAAGCGAAATAATAGAGAGGATAAAAACTAGTCACGACATTCGTCTTGCCTTCTACGATAGAAGACTTCGAATTGCTGCCGCATGCGGACAGCACAAGAACAACCGACAACAATAAAGCGGCCATAGCCGTTATTTTCTTGCTTGAAAATACCTTTTTCATTTCGCAAATGCTCCATTTCTGTGAAAACCGTTTTCTTTTAGTAATCGTTATGATTACGTTCAGATTATACGAGTGCTTGGCATCACTGTCAACTGCTATTCGCATGTTCCTGGTCTACACGTAGCAGAACACTATGCGAGTATGGCGGTTGTGTGTCTATTCCGCTCCCGCTGTCGAAAAAAAATAATGTATTAGACTCGTAACATCCCATTAAGGCAACAGTCACTTATGTTGAGAGTAACATAAGTTGCCTTTGGTACGTCTATGTTACAAACAAGGGGGGAAGAACATGAGGATAATAGGGTGCGTTTTACTGCTGCTACTCATGGGGCTTGCGATCATAGCTTGCAGCGAACCTCAAACTGAGAAGCTGACCACAAAGACATTGCAAGAACTCTACCCAGGGGATATTATGAATGTGGATTCCATGGAGATTACGGACGGCAGCTCGGGCGAGCGGAAATGGTTTGCTAACAAAAAACAGATTCAAGAGTGGATCAATCAAGTGAAAGACATGAAATTCGAGCCAGATCCGAACCAAGAGGACCGGAGCGGCTTCCTGTACGCGGTATCCTTGCGGGAAGGTCACGAGAGCAAGCTGGGATTCACTCCGAATTCGCAGGGCAGTCATTATTACATCCACAACGAGGAATTGACCAACCGAATTCAAGAGATGTTTGTAAACGGGGATACCACAAAAAACGATTAATAAGAACCGTACCAAATCGGCATTCATTGCGCTAACAGAGAACGTTATTTCAATGACCACAACGGCAGTCTAAAACTTATTTATCAAAAACTAATAAAAAGAGAACCGAAGCGGAATAGCTCCGCCCGGTTCTCTCTTATGCTGCTTGCTTTACTGCAATTCCCTTTATTTCACAACAGCGCCATTTGGCATATCGTCCGGCACCGTCGCCAGCGTTAGCTGGTCGCCGTGCGACGCAGCCAGAATCATCCCTTGCGACAATTCTCCCCGCAGCTTCACCGGCTTCAGGTTCGTCACACAAATCACCTTCCGGCCGACAATCGACTCTGGCGTATAAAATTTCGCAATGCCCGAAACGACCTGGCGCTGCTCATAACCGAGATCAAGCTGCAGCTTCAGCAGCTTGTCGGCTTTCTTCACAGGCTCGGCAGCAATGACTTGCGCCACTCGCAGCTCTACCTTGGCGAAATCGTCGATGCCGATTTCTTCCTTGCTTTCTACCGGAGCCGCGTCTGCTGCGGCTCCTTCCCCTCCAGCGCCAGCCGCTTGCTGCGCGGCTTCCGGCTGCGCTTCCGCTTTGGCAGCGCCGCCCCCCATCTCGGCTGCGATAAAAGCAACCTCATCCGCCGTCTCCAGGCGTGGGAACAGCGGGCTGTCCTTCTGCACCCGCGTGCCTGCCGGCAGCTGCCCGAACGTGCGCATGCTCTCCCATGACGTCAGCTCGCCCGGCTGAATGCCGAGCTGCTTCCACAGCTCACGCGGCGCATGCGTCAGGAACGGCTGGAGCATAATCGATGTGATGCGCAGCGCTTCCGCCAAATGCTGCATGACCGCAGCCAGCTCCGCGCGCTTGCCTTCATCCTTCGCCAGCGTCCACGGCTGTGTCTCATCAATATATTTATTCGTCCGGCTGACGAACTGCCAAATCGCAGCGAGCGCTACAGAAAACTCCATGTTTTCCATAGCAGCCTCCACAGAAGCAATCGTATCCTGCGCCAGCGCTTCAAGCGAAGCGTCGAATGGTGTGATTTGTCCGGCATAAACTGGAATCTCGCCGTCAA
Organism: Paenibacillus liaoningensis; assembly: GCF_059609455.1. Lineage (NCBI taxonomy): Bacteria > Bacillati > Bacillota > Bacilli > Caryophanales > Paenibacillaceae > Paenibacillus > Paenibacillus liaoningensis. Next base: position 143,597 of record NZ_JCAALU010000014.1, on the reverse strand, counting down.
AATATTTATCAATCATCGCAACGGTACGATTAAGCAAATTGCCGAGGTCGTTGGCAAGATCAAAGTTAATACGCTCGACGAAATTTTCCGGAGTAAAGGTGCCATCGGCGCCGAAAGGCACCTCGCGCAGCAAATAATAGCGGACAGCATCGAGGCCATAACGGTCGATCAGCATAACCGGGTCCACAACATTGCCCTTGGACTTCGACATTTTGCCGTCCTTCATGAGCAGCCAGCCATGGGCAAATACCTTTTTCGGAATCGGAAGATTGAGTGCCATGAGCATAATCGGCCAATAAATCGTATGGAAACGAACGATTTCCTTGCCCACGAGATGGACATCCGCCGGCCAGAAGCGCTCATATTTAGCCGCAGCCTCGGGATCATCGCTGCCATAGCCAAGCGCCGTAATATAGTTGGACAGTGCATCAATCCACACATAGATGACATGCTTCGCATCGCCTGGCACTTTAACGCCCCAATCGAAGGTCGTACGCGATACGGCTAGATCCTCCAAGCCCGGCTTGATGAAATTGTTGATCATTTCATTTTTGCGTGATTCCGGCTGAATAAAATGAGGGTTGTCCTCATATAGCTTAAGCAGGCGGTCTGCATATTTGCTCATCCGGAAAAAATAGCTCTCTTCCTTTACGAGCTCAACCGGGCGTCCGCAATCCGGACAATTGCCGTTTTCAAGCTGGCGCTCTAGGAAAAAGGATTCACACGGCGTACAGTACCAGCCTTCATACGTACCCTTATAAATATCTTCTTGCTTCAGCAGCTGATCAAAAATTTTCTCAACGACCTTCTTATGGCGCTCCTCCGTCGTGCGAATAAAGTCATCATTGGAAATTTCCAGCTTCGCCCACAAGCTTTTAATGCCGACAACGATATCATCGACGAATTGCTGAGGGGTCTTGCCTTGCTCCTGTGCTTTGCGTTCGATTTTCTGCCCATGCTCATCGGTTCCAGTCAGGAACCAAACGTCGTAGCCGCGCAGCCGCTTGTATCTTGCCATCGCGTCGCCCGCCACCGTCGTATACGCATGCCCAATATGCAGCTTGTCGCTCGGATAATAAATCGGCGTAGTCAAATAAAATGTTTTGTTGTCATTCGCCATTTCAGCAGCCTCCCAAATTTCGATTCTAAAAACACATAAAAACGCAAAAAACTCCCGTCCATCATGGGACGAGAGTATAAAACTCACGTGGTACCACCCAAATTCCCCTTGCATCTTCTCCTGATTCGCAGAAAAAAACGTAATGGCTTCGTGTGCCGCCGATTGAAGGCGGACAATACCGTTAACGCCGGTCAAACGCTGCTCTCTTACCCGCTCCCGCCTAGTCAAACCTAAGGCAGCGCGCTGCTCAAAAGCAGATCCTCCAGGACCATCTTCCAACTTTGCCCGTACCGGCTCACACCTTATTGCCCGGCTCTCTGCGACGCAGCTTCCATTGTACTTATCCATTCATCGGACTCATATATGACAAAATATACCGAACAGCCAGCCCTTCTGTCAAGTAGGCTGATCCCCATCGCTCTGCTTTCCGCCCTTTACGGGAGGAACCGGATCGTAGCCACCGGCGTGAAACGGGTGACAGCGGCTAATCCGCCGCGCCGCAAGCCATGAGCCCCTGAGCACGCCATGCTTCTCAATGGCCTCCAGCGCATAGGCGGAGCATGTGGGAGCAAAGCGGCAGGAAGGCGGCAAATGCGGTGAAATCGCTTTGCGGTAAAAATGAATCGGCGCCTGAACGACACGTCTAGCAACAGGTCTCTTTTCCATTAGCTTTGCGCTGCTGCTTCTTCCTGATCACAGTCTTTACAATAACCGAACACTTCAAACTTGTGCTTGACGATTCGGAAATCAGCGGGCGCAGTCGTCTGCTCCATTGGGCAGCACATAATTGGATACGTTTTGCCGCAGTTCAGACAAATCATATGGTGGTGGTGGTCATGCTCGCGGCAATGCAGCTTGAACTTGACGCCTTCCTCGAACACCACCTGCTCCAGCACGCCAAGCTCCTCCATGACACGCAGGTTGCGGTATACGGTATCAAAGCTAAGTCCGGAATAAGACTTGCCCATGTATTCATAAACGTCCTTGGGGGCCAAGTAGCCCGGCGATTCTGCGAATAGCTTGGCCAGCGTCTTGCGCTGGTCGGTAATGCGCAGTCCTTGGCTCGACATGATTCTCACAATATCTTCAATCGTATGCGTATGTGAATGTGCATGTGTACTCATGCGACAAACCTCCTGCCTCTGAAATCTCTTTCTCCCATAATGCCGAAAAAAAAGACTCTCGTCAATGAGAGCCTTCCTGCCGCTGCTATTTTAACCGTTCAACCGCATATTAATAAGGAAGCTCGCGACCATGGCCACAAACAAAATCAGGCTGATAATTCCAAACGTCAGTCGTATTTTGTGCGCCTTGCGAAGCTTGTCCCCGTTGCCTGTTTCCAGCTTGGCGAGCGTATAAGAGCGCTGCATAAAAAGAAATAAAATTAATGAAGTGACAAAAAACATATTGACGATAAACCATACTGCTGTCCAAAACATATCGACGCCTCCTCTAACCGCAAATTCCCTGAGCTACAGGAACCATCGATTTAATATCCACATAAATACAACGAAGCTGACAACTGCCCCACCGATGCATATCCAACCGGAACGGAACCGCTGCCCGAACATACGTAAAATGCCAAAGCTCAGCAATCCGAAAATGAGCAGCAAAAAAACGACGCCCAAAATAAATAACGCTGGCGATACATTGCTGACATCTACTAAACTCACGCGATACACTCCCCCATAACATTTCTATCTAGCATTATAAGGGATTTGCCCTGCATAAAGCCAGTGCTAACGATAGGCGTGCCGCCACTTTCCTGCCATAAGTAACGAATTTGTCACGATTTCAGGTTTAAAATATCGGGACTGCCCTTTATAGAAGGATCATGTAGAGGGGGATTTGATTCCATTCATCAATATGGAAACCCCAGTTTAAATATTCGATACCCATCTTGATAAAGTTGGCTCCACAAAATGGAAGAACTTAATCTTCAGAATAACTTCAGAATTACCTTATTAAAATCTAAAGCTTTATAAAGTAAGCTAGAAGCAGTGTCTACAAATTTGAAAGCTTTGCTACAAGACGTTTAGCCTTAGGTCACGTTCAAGTTGCAGGAGATATCGTCTATACTTACGCAATACGCTTGCTGTGAATCGCTACCGCACTGACAGCAGCCATTGTCCTCGTCCAATTATTTCTGCCAATTCAGAAAGCGATTTATAAGGAGATAGATGCATGAAAATGACCATTCTAGTAGCTGAAGATGAACAGGAAATTCGCGACGTCATTCACATTTATTTGCGGAATGAAGGCTACCTTGTCCGGGAAGCGGAGGACGGGACGCAGGCTTTGAAAATGGTTCAGCAGGAAAATATTGATCTGATTATTCTCGATATTATGATGCCTCATTTGGATGGCATTCAAGCTTGCCTCAAAATCCGCGAAATATCGAATGTTCCTATTATTATGCTCTCTGCTAAAGGGGAGGATTTAGATAAAATTATGGGTCTTTCCACAGGCGCAGATGATTATGTAACGAAACCATTTAACCCCCTTGAGCTGATTGCCCGGGTAAAAGCCCAAATCAGGCGGCAGCATTTCGCTTCCAGCAAGCCAGCCATAAATGACTCTGAAATAGCTATGGATGATTTGGTCATTAATCGAGACCAGCATAGCGTTGTCGTGCGCGGCCATGAAAAATCGTTAACCCCCATTGAATTTTCCATTCTGGAATTGTTAGCGATGCACCGGGGGCAAGTTTTTAACGTCGATAAAATCTATCAAAGCGTCTGGAAGGAACATACCGCGTTTTATTCGGAAAATACAGTGATGGTTCATATACGCAACATCCGCGAGAAAATCGAGGTCAATCCTAGAGAGCCGCAATATATTAAGACGGTCTGGGGAGTGGGATACAAAATTGAAAAATAAGCTATGGACTTATTTATTCGGCAAAAAAAGCATTCGCGTCCAGATGCTTTGGGCTTTTATTTTCAGCCTGATACTTGCTACTTTATTCAGCACGATCTATTCCATGCAGCGACCCCAATCCGGTTTTATTTATAAATTTTTGCCTATAGGCATTTTTGTGCTCTCTTTTTGGTTCAGCTTCATATTAATGACCCGCCGTACGATCCGTTATTTCAAGACGATTACCGATGGCCTCAAAGCAATGTCCTTCGGGAATTTAAGCTACCGGATTCCGTTATCCAGCCAGGATGAATTAGGGCATGTAGCACAAAATATCAATGATATGGCGGAACAATTGCAAAGCAAGCTTGCGCGGGAGCGACAGCTGGAAAAATCGAAGATGGAACTGATCACCTCCGTTTCGCATGACTTGCGAACACCGCTGACCAGCATTATTGGCTATTTGGATTTATTGAAAACCCACTCCTTCCAAGATGTTCAGGAGCAAGAAAGGTATATCGACAATGCTTATAACAAAACCCAGCAGTTGAAAAAGCTAATAGACGATTTATTCGAATATACGCGGCTTAGCGACCCGGATGTCCGTTTATCTTTTCAGGAAATCGATTTCAACAGATTATTGGCGCAGCTTGTTACTGAATTTGAGCCTGTAGCTCAGGAACAGAACATTATAATAAAAAAAGCGTTGCCTGCTGTACCTGTCATAGCTCTCATGGATACTGGAAAAATGGTCAGAGCGATCGACAATTTATTAATGAATGCCTTGAAATTTTCCGTGAAGCCCGGAGAAATCACCGTAAAGCTTTTTGTTCAAGAAGGACGAATTACTTTAAGCGTCGAGAATGTGGGCCAACCGATAACGAAGGAGCAGGAGGAGCAATTGTTTGAACGATTTTATAAAATGGAGCCCTCCCGCAACCATGCCCGTATGCCTGCCGGCTTTGGCCTTGGACTATCGATTGCTAAACATATCGTCGAGCTGCACAATGGACGGATCTGGCTTAACCATCATCAGGGGCATTATGCGTTTTGCGCCGAATTTAAGCACCCGCAGCAGCAGCTTTAAGCATCCAGCTTGCTTTTCATGATATCTCGCCTATAACCGCACCTCCTTTTTACGGCAAACATATACAAATGCGGGAGGCATGTTTAAGGGCACGAATGTAATTTTTTCAATTTCAAAATGCTCTTTAAGCTGCGATCTCATCTGCAAGGAGTATTGAAAAGCAATGAATAGACCGTCATCTTTAAGCGATACGAGAATTTGCTCCATCAGCTTGTCTCGCAGCGTTTGCGGGAAATTGGTAAATGGCAGTCCGCTAATAATGCAGTCCAACTGCTTGATCGCTTCCGTATGCAGCGATGCCTGGAGGTAGCTGCTGTCCTCATAGCTTGAAAATTCGGGATAATGCTCCTGCAATTGTTCACGCATATAAGGGTCTTTTTCAAAAAGGATAACCTTAGTCGCTTTCTTTTTGGCTGCTTGAATGTATTTGGTTATCGCACCGGTACCGGCTCCCAGCTCTGCGATACTCGTTGCTTTGTTCCAGGGAACTGACTCCAGCATTTTTTTCGCGAGAAATTTTGAGCTTGGCGTTACGCTGCCGATTTGTCTGGGCGAACGCAAAAATTTATGTAGAAAAAGCAGTTTTTCCTTTTTCCAACCATTTACATTTATCATCATCGTATCCCCCTTTATTTCACTTTCCTTATGCTATCCAAAAAATCTGAATATAAAGTGAGGGGGAAACTAAAGGAATTCTTAAGATTCTGAACGTATACAGTGGCATCGAAGATTATGGCGGTATACCTCCCCCGACATTCCCCTGACTCAATAACCGTTTAAAATATGTGTCAGCATGAAGCGCAGCGTATAGTCATTCCCTAGCTCAGGCGGTATACTTTTTTCAGAGGTGACTGTATGTTAGACCGCCACATCGGAGGATTACTAATGAATACGATTATGATTGTCGAAGACGAGGACGCCATCTCCCGGGTGCTCGCAGCCTATATACGCAAGGCGGGATTTGATTGCCGCATCTATCGCAACGGACGGGAAGCTATTGAAGCTTTTGATGCGGCAGTTCCTACGCTCGTTATTCTCGATGTTATGCTGCCGGGCATGAATGGCTGGGAAGTGTTGAACCATATTCGCTACAAAAGCGCTTGTCCCGTCATTATGCTGACGGCTAGAGGCGATGTAAGCGACCGGATTCTGGGGCTCAACGAAGGAGCCGATGATTATATGACGAAGCCGTTTGAGCCAGAAGAGGTTGTCGCCCGCATTCATGCGGTGCTCAGACGGCCGCCCCGCTCCCTCGTCAGCTCGGAACAGGTTACGTTTGGGAGCATTCGCATCGATTTTAAATCACATACGGTTTACTTGAATGGTGCCAGTCTTTCGATCACTCCCCGCGATCTGTCGCTGCTCATGTTCCTCGCCGAGCATCCGAACCAGATTTTTTACCGCGAGCAGTTAATAGATAAAGTTTGGGGAATGGATTATGAGGGCAGCGATCGGGCAGTAGATTTGGCCATCAAGCGTTTGCGCAAGCTGCTGCTGCATTGGCCGCCAGAAGAAGGAGAAATCCGCACCCTGCGGGGGACGGGGTATATGCTTTATGCCAACACCCACTAATCGTCGCCAAACGCTGCTCAGCCGCTGGACTTTTCGCTATGTGCTCACCTTATTCATAGGGCTGCTTATCATTGGATTGGTATCGATTTTCTGGATTCGCCAGGAGACGCTGCATGAGCGGAAGCAAAACCTCAAAGCCTTTGCGCAGGTCGCCTCGCAGTATGTGAGCCAAGAAAGTGGACAAATCGTCATTCCGGGCCATTTCTATGAATGGATCGACCGCACCCAGCGCCGCTACTCGCTGCCGGGACAATTTTCATTGCGCGTATTTGATCATAACGGGACCGCTATTTTTATTAAACAGGGTCCCAGAGACAGAGATGCTGCTCCAGCCCTCCCTCCACTTTCGGGTGAGTTGAACGTCACCCTATCAGATGATCAATATACGCTGACAACGCCAATATGGGGCAAAAACAAAGGGGAGGCCATCGGAGCGCTTGCCATTTCCTACGACTACAAGGAGTTAGTCCATGTTAATCAGAATTACGGCCTCATCGGTTCACTGCTGCTTGGCTCAGGCTTGCTGGGCTGGCTCATCATCTACTTTCTGTCGCGAAATTTAAGAAGGCCGATCAAGCAGCTCGCTGAAGCGCTGAATCAGATGGAGGCTGGCAATTATCAGGTAGTCATACCTAACCATGTGAAGGAAAAGGAAATACACGACCTGCTGGTATCGTTCCAGACGATGGCTGCGCGCCTCGGCACATTGGAAGAGCTGCGGACGGAGCTGCTTGCCGGCGTGACACATGAGCTGAAAACACCGATTTCCTCCATTCATGGCCTTATTCATGCCGTTCGCGATCAAGTGGTTGCGGAGGAGGAAGCAGAGGAATTTCTGGAAATTTCCTTGCAGCAGACACGCAGGCTTCAGCATATGGTCACCGACCTGCTGGATTTCAATGCCTTCGCTTCCGGTAAAATCAGCGTCCGACAGGACACGCTTGATCTCGGCAAGCTAGTTGGCGAAATTGTATACCAATGGGGACTGCTGGATCCTGTAGAGGGGCTCGAGCTATCAGCCGATATTCCAACCGGTGCTTTTCTGGCTGTCGGAGATGCAAGCCGCATTCAGCAAATTATTGTGAATTTGCTGAACAATAGCAGGCAAGCGCTGCAAGGCCAAGGCCGCATTCATGTCTCTCTATCGGAATCTTCAGCTGGCAGCTATGAAATTAACGTTCAGGATAACGGTCCAGGCATATCGGAAGAGGAGCAGAAAAATATTTTCGAGCGATACTTTCGCGGTGAGCGTAAAAAGCTTGCTGTCGGCGGCCTAGGCCTCGGTCTTACCTACAGCCGAATGCTTGCCATTGCCATGGGGGGCCAGTTGAATTTAAAGCACAGCACGCCGCAAGGGACGACGTTTCAGCTATTGCTCCCTAAGCAGCCGTAGCCACTCGTTTGGCCGTTTCGAGGCGTCCAGCAATCTTGGTGTCTGTCTAACCATCTTAGTGTCTGCCAATTAATTAAGGTCAGTCAGCAGCATCTGGCTGGCACTTTTCTTTGCAATCGTATGGCTACTTTCGAATTTAGTCTCAAACGTATTCAATAATCGACTTGGCGGACACAGCAGCCGCTATTTAAATAGAATCACGGGTTTTGGCACAGGCTGCGGACTCAGGAGACGCTAATGTGCTGCCAAAAGCCATTTTGAGGCGATGATGTGGGCAATAGCGGTTTTCCTGTCCGCATAAGATCCGAAACCAGATTAATAGCCAGAATAGCGGAACCTCTGTCCTTCAGAAAAGAGTTGAGCGTCCCCCGGCTGCGTTTTCTACGCAATAGTGTTTTCAGCATTCGTTTTTTAGCATTCGTTTTTCAGCATTAGTGTTCTCAACAATAATGTTTCAGCTACAATGGCATGCTGCGGTTCCGTAAGCCTTGAATCGTCAGATGAGATTTTCCTCGAATAAGTGCTTAGTAAGGCTCCGCAACACGGCTCCGGTTTGTCTATACACCTACCTGGCAACTGAAATGGATTTAATTATTTTGGTTTTTTTCTCCCCATTCACATAGCTGTTCCAAAACGGGTAATAGCGTTTCCGCTTTATCGGTGAGACTGTATTCGACTTTAGGCGGAACCTGAGGATACTCTTTCCTGTTCACCAAACCGTCCGCTTCCAATTCCTTCAGGTGTGAACTTAATGTTTTATAAGTAATCGTGCCAATCTGTCTTTTCAGATCATTAAAGCGAACCGGCTGGTTTTCTGCCAGGAGATAAATGATGACCATTTTCCATTTGCCACCAATAACGGATACTGTATAACCAAAAGGTGTATCTTGAATATTTTTAACTTTACCTTTATATTCAGCCATACTCATATTTACACTATCCTTTCGGGTAGTACCTATCAATAAAGTGCGTACTACGTTTTAATTTACGTTCAGTTTATACTAGCCTTACTTTGACGTAAAGGAGAACAAAACATGACTAATCAAACAATACGCCTGTTAATGCCGCAATGGCAAGGGGGCGACAACCCTAACTACTCTTTTGGAGCCGAACTGCTCGCTTGGCTAGCTCCGGACAATGATCAACCTCTTATTCATGTGCCCGTGCAAGCGTATGATGGCACTCCACTTGAAAACGAGAACGGTATAAAAGGGAGACAGCAGCTGCTTGAACAATTAGAGTCTGCTCAGCATATCATTAATGCCCATAAGCCAGATCGCATTATCATGTTTGGTGGCGACTGCTTAGTCGAACAAGCCCCATTTGCCTATTTGAACGAACGCTACGGTGGGGAATTAGGCTTAATTTGGATTGATGCTCATAGTGATTTAGTTAGATATGTGGGCTATGATAACGGACATACATTACCGCTCGGGAATTTGTTGGGAGAAGGGGATGAGGAGTTCGCAAAACATGTGAAAGTCCCTCTAAAGCCTGAAAATGTCTTTATCGCGGGATTAGCAGCTCCAACAGAGCAGGAATTTGAAGTAATTTCAGAAGCATTTCAAAGACTAGGAATAGCCCCTGTCGAACCAGACACCGAAATGATTCAAAGACTAGGTATTAAAACCGCAGGCACCGCAGAGCTATCAAGCAGCACGGAATCTATAAAGAAGTGGATTAAAGAAAGCGGCATTAAGCACTTAGCGATTCATCTCGATTTAGATGTGCTTGATCCAAAGGCATTTCGTTCTTTATTGTTCGCGAATCCCGAAGCCCCTTATCCTTATTCTCCTGCGGGAACGATGCAAATACCTCAGTTACTTCATCTGATTAAACAACTATCTGAAGAAACAGATGTAGTTGGATTAGGCATAACGGAACATTTGCCGTGGGATGCGATAAACTTGAAAAATCTGCTCGGAGAAATACCTATTTTAAATCAGTAGAGTCATTATCGGTAATTCTAATAGAACACTGTTCTGCTTATTCATAAAATACACTTTCGCGCTTTATGTTTGCGAGGGTGTATTTTTATGTGGCCGCAAATGCAAAAATCATGATTGGTTGGCGTTTCCATCCCCCATTCTCTCTCAACATCTTCCTGACACATAGCTATATTAATCTAAGTCCAGAACCACATCCCCCCATTTGAGAGGAGCTTCCCCTATGAAAGCCAAAAAAACGATCGTCACCCTGCTGATCCTGCTTGCGGTGAGTGCAGGTGCCGTTCAATTGACCACGGCCAACAGCAGTAATGCCAACCACGACAATAAGACGAATGAGGCAACAGCTCCAGCCCCAGTCCATAAGCAAAAAAAACCGGACAAACATCCCCCCTCCTCCCCGGTTTCTGAAAAGGCTAAGCCATCCGCTCATGCCGGGTCTGGATCAGGAGCAGGCACTAGCGTAATCGATCAGAACGGTTATACAATCTCGATCGAAGGCGGTTTTGACACGGATTCCGTGGACCATGGCAGACCCGTTGTTCTCATAGCTGCCGCGCTTGGCGTATCTACCGAAGTATTCCGTGAAGCTTTCAGCGGTGTAACACCTGCGGGCACCGAAAGCGGCGGCCCTACCTCTGAGCAGGCACAATCCAATAAAGCCGCTCTGCTGAAGGTGCTTGCTCCCTATGGCATTACCAACGACCGTCTGGATGAAGTATCGAACTACTACCGCTACAACGGCAGCAAGGGCGAGTTATGGACGCATACGGCGGCGACCGTTACAACCCTATTAACGAACGGCAAAGTGACCGGAATCAAAATCACAAATGCAGGTGCAGGCTATTCCTCCGCTCCTACGATAACCATCACAGGACCAACGGGCACCTTCTCCGCCACCACTACCGTATCCTATACAACGGATTTCAAGACAAACGGCAGTCTTACTGCGATTAAGTTAAATTAAAAAAGCAAAAAAAGCTGCTATTGGTACCATACCGATAGCAGCTTTTCTGCTAAAACTTATTATCGTATCCATAAGATCCACACATGAATCTTCAACGATTGAATTTGCAATCGTCTAGTCACCCTGCCCTTTTGTCAACCACAATTGAGCGGCTTCGGGCAAGCTCTGCAGTATTCGGAGGACATTTCGTAATAAAAGCAGCAGGTTTGACGAATAGAGGTCAACACTTCTCCGGCCATGCCTGCCTTGATCGGTTTTGCAAACTTCGCAAGCGGGTTGCGGCGTTCTCCAAATATGCCCGCTGGTGCAGTCGCTGTAAGAAACTTGAAATCGTCATGAAGACGCTGTAGAACGGATGGCTCACTCTCCGCTTCCTCCAAACCATCCTCATATAGCGGAGCCACACGGACAAATGCATTTTCCCACAAAATCGCCAGCGGAACTTTGCCAGCTGCGGATAAAGAACGAAATAAGGGTGAAAGATGCTCCGCAAATAGCTGACGCAGCATCTGCTCCCGCCATTCCAGCCGTTTTCCCGCCTCTGGCTCAATAATCTCCAGTCCATCAATGCTCAAATTAGGAAACTTGGATCCGCTCACCTTACTTTCACTTTCATCAGGCGAAGCCAGTCGGCAGTTATTTACCGTTAACGACAAGCCCTTGTCGTATACCGTCATCGCATATAAGACAGGTGCAGTGTATAGAAAAGCATAGCGCTTCGCAAGCATGGATGCTGCTACTCTTCTCGTTGGCGCGCCTATTTCACTTGCTAGTCGATCCAGATAGGACTTACATTTCTCTAGGTCTAGCAAATCTTGGGCTGCAATGGAGAGAGCAGCAGGCGGTTCCTTTTTTTCAGGCGTAAACTTGAACATGGCTTCAAGCTCTTTCCACTGTGCAGGTGAAAGATTAACCGGCATGTTATCGCGTTCCAAGGAAAATTTCCGCAGTTCTATCCACAATCATATTAATCGCGATCGGCCCATAATAAGCAATCCATATGTTCGAATCTACTTCATATATTTGATTATTTTTCACGGCTTCAACACTTTTCCAGGTTTCAGTCTGCTGGAACTCCTCAACGACCTCCTTGAACATGTCGTCATGTACGAGGAAATAATGGTCTGCCCCTACTTCTGGAAAAGCTTCAAACGAAATTTGATAAGCCGTATCCTTCTCATCGAGCACCTGCTGTGGAGCAGACAAACCTAGATCGTTATATAAAATGTCCCCTGTGCGGTGGCTCGGCGTATGAATCCGTATGCCTTCATCACGTGGACGAATGAGCGCAACGGTCTGGTCTCCAAGCCTCGCCTTAAGCTCTTCCTTCAGCTTAGCTGTTTTCTCGTTATAAGCTTCCAGAACAGCACTCGCTTCTTCCGATTTTCCAACAATTTTGCCGAAGGTCGTTAAAGTATCGCGCCAATTCTCATCAAAATCGAGCATGATGGTAGGCGCAATTTTAGACAAGCTATCATATACTTTTTCCTGAAACTCTGTGCAAATGATTAAATCCGGTTCCATGGCAGCAATAGCTTCCAAATTCGGCTCATCCCTCGTACCGAGCAATTTAACATCCGTCAGCTTCTCGGATAAATACTCAGGGAAATCGGTTTTATCTGCCGCAGCTTTCACACTGCCCGCTGGCTGCTCGCTTAACGTCACCAGCTGGTCCACAAATTTAGTATCAAGCACCGCAATTTTCGTAGGATGCTGCTCCAGCGTTATTTCACCCTTTGCATGTTTAATAACGACCGGATAAGCTTGTTGTGCCGTTTGTGAAGCATTTGTATTTGATGAAACGGTGCTAGTTGGGCTGGCTCCTCCCGTATTGTTCCCCGAACCGTTGCCGGGCGCAGTTGCACATGCACCGAGCAACAAGATTAAGCTCAACATCAAACTGACCGCTAAAATAGACCCCTTGCTCCTATTCATTCCTAAAACTCCCCCGCTAATATGTTGATAATGATTATCACGCTCATTATTATAGGAGAGATTAGGACGGGAGACAATGGAATATCCCGACACATAGGATGAACTTATGCGACTCTTTTGCCTATAATGCAGCGGGGAAACGCCACAAAACTTCTTAAATGCCCGGCTAAAATAATAACTATCCCCATAACCTACCGATTCCGCAATTACCTTTAGCGATAAATTCGTATTCAATAACATCGCTTGCGCATGGTCCATACGAATTCGAATCAAATATTCGAGCGGCCCAATGCTCAGCTTCGCCTTAAATAAGCGCTGCAGCTGCCTTTCGCTGCAATGAAGGGTACTTGCTATATCCTGAAGGCTGATGGGCTCAGCGTAACGCTCCTCCATAAACCGAATCGTCTGGCTAACGTAGTTTGGCTGGGCCATCGGCGTTCCCTCATGCGCATGGAGCTGCAGCAGGAGATCGTACACCAATTGGTGAAAAATAGCTCGCACATGGAATTTCTCCAATTGGGCATCAAGCAGCCAATAGGTGTGCATTTGCTCTATTTTGGCAAGGACACCAAGGGGATAGTTAGGAGCAAAGCCATATTGCATTTGGAAGGGATTATTGTCCCTATACACATTTAACAGCTCTTTGCGGCTGGGCACAGCGAGAACGGCTTTATAAAAAATCATATAATAATCGAATGGCTCAGCGACTTGGTTAATGTCGATCGTTGCGCCTTTCCCAGCGTGGCACACATAACAGCGATCGACGATATGCTCGGTACCGTCAATGAGGACTCTTGCCTCTCCAGCAACAGCTACCAAGAAGGCGCTCGCCGGCAAACGGAAACCTTGCACACTGTCACCCAATCGCAGCATAGACCGACGAACATCAAGCACCCGTATAGCCGCATGATTCCATAAGGGCAATTGTTCCTGCAACTTCATTATGTTCACCTTCCATGTCTATTTACAGCTTCCAACTCTTTCATTATAGTAAGAATCATTCTCATTATCAAAGAGTTTTTAAGCTGGTGCCAGCATAAAGGCTACAGCGACAGCCTAACGATTCGGCGATAATAACCAACGGCAAGCACAGCGAACACGAAATAAATGACCGTATACATCGCCATGGCAGCAGCTGCGGGAAATGTAATATCTGACAACGTCAGCGCAGAGGCGGCTTTCACGGCGACAATGGAATGGACCAGCCCGATTGCCAGCGGAATCGCGAATACAAATAGTTGTTTACGGATAATGCCGCCCATAATCTCTCGTTCCCCAAATCCAAGCTGGCGCAAAATCGTATAGCTCTTCCTCTCCTGCTCAGCCTCTGTCATCTGTTTAAAGTATAAAATACTGCCTGTTGCCATCAGGAATATAAACCCTAGAAAACCTGCTATAAAAATAATAAGCCCAAATTTTTGAAGCGACGCTTTGTAGTAAGTGTCAAAGTCCGGCCTGTTCTCAGCTGCCTTAACATATTTGGCGTAAAAACCGGATGCGACTGCCCGCTCGCTCTTGTCTGAAATTTGGTATGTATCTATTCGAATGGTCGCCTGTTCAGAAGCAGCAGGCAGCTGCTCACGAATCGCATATAACGTTGCTTCCGGCACGACAAGTTGACCGCCCGTTACGTTGTAGTTCATCGCATTACGATCGATGCCTTTCATAACCTTAATGGTGAGGGGGATTCCGCTGGCTTCAAAATCCACCGTTTGTGGAAATAGAACGGTATCCGGCTCCTTGCTTAACGCTGGCCGCTGGCCTTTGTACCAAACGGCCTCGCCTTGCCTAGGCAGGACATTATCGGCGCCGCTCCCCTGCAGTTGTTCTGCTGCGAGCAGCAAGAGGCTGCGTTCTCCTTCCCGGCTATTGCTAAAAGTGCCTGTCAGTCGAACAGCCTCAACCGATTGATGCTTAAACGTTAGCTTTGCCTGCTCCAGCTCCGTACGAAATGAGCGTGCAGCCTGACTACTATTTTCAAAAATAAAATCGTAAGGCAGCATCCCACGCGACTCGCTCTCGGCTGAATAATACAGCGAATAAGCGATTGCCACCATGGTTAGAGTCATCGCTGACAAAACCGTTATGAGCGTGAGCGAGCTCGCATTCGCATTCATTCGATGCATGACTGGAGCGAGGGACAAGCTGTTTTTCAGTCCAAGCTGTCCGTTCCTGCTCCTTCGAACCGAGTAAAGCAGCCAGCCAATCGTGACACGAAATAGCAGGTAGGTTCCGAGTATAGTCGAGGCAAGAATAATCAGCATTCGCAAAAACAGCCCTTGCCCAAGCGGTTGGCTAGCTAGCATATAGCCCGCCGCGATCAGCACTATGCTAAGCAGTCCCATCATAGCGGAGAAAGCTGCTTTGGGCTGTTTGGGATGCGCTCCCTGCCGGCCCGCCTTGAACAGCTCGAGAAGCGTAGTACAGTAAACTTTAAACACCATTTGTATCCATGTAAGCCCGATGAGCATGGCAAACACAATAGCCGTTTGAATAGCCACTGAGCTTGAGAAAGAGACGGTGATAACACTTTCGATCCCGATCAGTTTCAGCAGAATAAGTAAAAAAAGCCGCGACGCGATTGCACCAGCTCCAATTCCAAGGAGGAGCGCTCCTATTCCAAGAAGCATATTCTCGGCAATGAGCAGCAGCAGCACCCCTCTGCGCGTCAGGCCTATCAGCTGATACAATCCGATTTCCCGGCTGCGGCGCCCTAGAAAAATACTGTTCGCCTGCAGCATGAATATGACCACTATGGCCAGCAGCAGCAGCCCTGACACTTTAAACAACGATGCGAATTGAATATCTCCGAATATCGCGGTCATGATGGACGTATCATGCTGCAAGGTAGCGAATACAAAATATAGGGCTGTACTTGATATAAGCGCAAAAAAATAAAGATAATAATGCTTCATGTTTTTACGCATGCTGCGGATAACCAGTTCAAACAGTGTCAACGTGGTCACCTCCGAGCACAGCCTGCACATTCATTATGTCTTTGAAAAAAGCTTGCCGCGTTTTGCTGCCCCGGTACACTTCAGAATAAAGCATGCCGTCCTTCAAAAACACGACCCGGCTGCAATAGCTTGAAGCTACCGGATCATGCGTAACCATCATAATGGTAAGGCTGCGCGACCGATTAAGCGTCTCCAGCTTTCCAAGCAGCGACGATGCTGCCTTCGAATCCAGCGCACCTGTCGGCTCATCTGCAAATACAATAGCAGGCTCGTGGATCAATGCGCGTGCGGCAGACGTCCGCTGCCGCTGGCCGCCGGAAATTTCATGCGGATATTTATGGGCAATTTCCAAAATGCCCAGCTCCGCAGCAATCGTCTGAAATGCTGCCTCAGCCGCTTTTTTATTCAGCTTGCCTAGCGATACGGGCAGCAAAATGTTCTCTTTTACACTTAACGTGTCTAGCAAATTATAATCTTGAAAAATAAAACCAAGCTTATTGCGCCGAAAAATAGACAGCTCCGCATTTTTTATATTCGAGATGTCCGCATCTTCAACGAATATTTTGCCTTCCGTCACTTTATCAATGGTCGACAACACATTAATCAACGTGGACTTCCCTGAGCCGGAAGGCCCCATAATGCCGACAAACTCCCCTTCTACGACACGTAGATCGATCCCCTTAAGCACCTGCTGAACATTTCCTCTGACACCAAATGATTTACGGACCTGCTGCGCATGCAGCACGGTTTTTGGCAATTTGTTATGATTCATCTACATAGCCTCCTGCTCTGATCTAACATTCATTGTAGAGAAAAAGACCACACTCGTCGCTCGCATCAGATGACAAGCAGGAGGTTCTATGTGACACTATTGTCATATGAAACGGGCTTGATTTTACTATCTGCTATAACTGTCCTTTTTCCGCCCTTCATGTCCGAATAGCTTCGAACGCATTGCTTACAGGGAAGGTCATTTCCAGCGTTGTTCCTGCCTGCGGCCCAGATTGGACGGTCAGGCCAAGCCCGATTTTGTCCGCAACCGTCCGTGCTAAATAAAGCCCCAGTCCGGTTGCCGCATTTTGCAGCCTTCCGTTTCCTCCCGTAAACCCTTTATCAAAAATACGCGGCAGGTCATGAGCGGCAATACCTGGTCCCTCATCTTTAATCGTGATTCTCACATGCCCTTCAGGCGCAACGGTCGTCGACAGAAGTATCGTACCGCCCTGAGGGCTGTATTTGACCGCATTCGTCAGTAATTGCCTCATAATAAAACGGCACCATTTGCGGTCCGTCCTGACGATTGCCTCTTCCCCCTCAAACATGACGGCTATATTTTTCTCTACACACCAAGAGGCCAGCTCCCGGACTTCCAGAGCGGCAAGCTGCTGAATCCCAGCCTGTTCCACCACATAATCCGCCTCAAGCGCAGGCAGCCGTGAAATGTACAACTGCTGGTCAATGAGCAGATGAATGCGCAGCCATTCGGATTCGATTTTTCGCAGCGCCTGGCTGCTCCTATCGGCATCTATCGTTAACTTCATAGCGGTCAGCGGCGCTTTCACTTCGTGCACCCAAGCCGCCGTATAAACCTGCTCCACCGTGCGGGCCGCATAGCTATCTGCAAGCTTGTCCGAATACCAGTGACCTGCCGCTCGCAGAAGTTGATTTGTTGCTTCTTCATCATAAAAATAAGCAGGCGGCAGCGTTTCGATCCAGTCCTCCTCTATTTCTTCAGCCGTGCTTGCCAGTGCGCGCGCGTAGGCTGTTTCTTTTCGAAAGCGCCATCCTAAAAAAGCCAGCATTGCCAGCATGAGCAGGGCGTTCATATACAGCATCGAGACCGCTTGAATCGCAATGCCGTTGTCCAGCCAGATTAACAAATCCACGAACAGCAAAGAAAGCAGGTAGAACGCAATCCAGCTTTTTCTATCATATAAATAGCGGAGCAGCAACGCATTTCCCCCTCATAATGTGGCAGCCATGTAGCCTAGCCCTTTCTTGGTGACAATAGCTTCTTCCAATTGGAAAACCGCCAGCTTTTGGCGCAGCCGGGTTATATTCGCTGTCAGCGTATTGTCGTTGACGAATTGTTCATCGTCCCACAGCTTGCGAATGAGATCGTGGCGGGATATGATCGTATCCTTCGCCTGGACGAGCACAACGAGGATAAAAAATTCATTTTTCGTTAAAAGCACATCCTGTCCGTTTTTACGAATAAGGCCGCGCTTCATATCTATAATAGAGCCATTCCATTCGATCAAATCAGCCGCTGCTTCTCCATAAGCATAGGTTCTACGAAAAATCGCCTGAATTTGGGCCATCAGCACATCCATATGAAACGGCTTTTGAATATAATCATCTGCCCCCATATTCATCGCCATGACCATATCCAAAGGATGATCACGCGAGGATAAAAAGAGAATCGGCACTTTCGACACCGCCCGAATTTCCCGGCACCAGTGAAAGCCATCATACATGGGGAGCTGAATATCGATAATAACGAGTTGAGGCTGCTCTTTAATAAAAGTGTTCATCACATCATCAAACCGCTCTGGACTAGTGACTTGAAACGACCATTGCTCCAGCCTCTCCTTCAGCGAACGAAATATGGCCTCATCATCTTCAATCAGCAGTATTTTCAAATCCACTAGAGCCAAATCCCTTCTTCCAAGTGTTGCGCAGCCTCGATGAACCTCGCCAACTAAAGGGCTGCTTTCTACATCATACCATTCCAGGTTTGCACACAAAAAGGGGCGGCAAATCATTGCCCCCCAATCATACCTTATTTTAGCAGTGTTACGCCGGAAGCAGCATCGTGAACAACAGCGCCGCCAGCTCCTGCTTGTTTAACGCCCGCCGCGAGCCGTAATCAATCGCCCCGCCAGCTTCGATTACCTCCGGCCCATGCAGCTGCCATTTCACTATGGAGCTAACGGCGTCAATCGCCCATTTCGATGTGCCGGGCGCAAGCGGAGCAGTGGAATCCTGCGTCCTAATCCCCGTCATCGTCAGCAGGCGATAAACGATCGCCGCCGCTTCCTCGCGAAGAATAGGCCGGTCCGGCTCAAACAAGCCGGCCCCGGCCCCGGTCCCGCTCCCATTCAGCAGCCCCGCCTCAACGGCGGCTTGGATCGCTTTGCGATACGGGGAATGCTCGACGTCCTTAAATGAGGCCGGGTTCGTGGATTCAGGAATGCTCCATATCGCATTAAAAGCTTGGATGAAGGCGCCGCGGGTGACCGCCTGCTCCGGTTGAAACGGCTTAGACAAATCATCTGTCAAAAGGCCAAGCGATTTCAATCCCAAAATGTAGCTGGCATAGGGATGAACAATTGTTACGTCAGGGAAGCCTTCCTGGTGCTCGGGTATTTTTGCTGCGTAGCTGAAAAGGTTAGCATATTTCAGATAGCTGATTTTCCCATCCGCATCCTCCTTGAATGCAAGGGGATTGCCCTGCTCATCCACAAACAGCAAATCATCGACCTGCTTCAATAGTTGACGGCTGGAAATATCGCTTACGGTGAGAGTGCCGTCGCCCGTCACTTCGACCTTCGTTAGCAGCTTGATGCGCAAATCCGAATACAAGCCTTCAAACTTGGCTAGCTCCTTCGCAGGCAACGGCTTAAAGTCTGCAGCAGGTCGATATATCGATGGTTGATCGGCGTAATAGTGGTCCATAAATGCGGCAAACAAATCATTTCGCAAATCCTGATTCGAATTATAGGAAACGAAAACACCGGTTTTGCGATCTGGCAGCAGCCAGAGAAGCGAGCTGAAGCCAAGTATATCGCCCCCCTTGGAGATGACGGCTTCCCCGTTCGTATGGGACGGAGCGACAGGCGCTTCAAAGCCGTATGTCATATCCGGAAAGTCCGGATCGATGGCGATATGATAGGTCGACATAACCTTCACCGATTCGGGCGACAAAATAATCTTGCCGTCTTCCGCCCGGCCCTCGTTCAAGAAGGCTTTCATAAACAGCGCCATATCGGCGGCTGTCGATAACATGCTGCCCTCCGGCCACTCGCTCGGCGAAAAACCGTACACCGGAATAACGCCTCCCTCCGCATCATAAGAGGTGACAAGCCGTTCAGCTAGATCTTTAGTGAGGCTAAAATGGCTTGAGGTCATGCCTAGCGGCTCGAACAGATGCTTTTGCATATAGCTGCCGAAGGGCTCTCCACTTACCTGCTGGACGATGTAGCCTTGCAGCCTTGAAGCAAAATTATCGTACATATAGGAGGTTCCCGGCTGGCGAACGACTGGCGGAAATACAGCAAAGATGCTTTCCTTAAGGGAAATCGGCTTTTGGGCGGGATCCAGCAAATAACTGGCATCTGTAGGCTCACGCACTTCAAAGCCCGTCGTATGCGTCAATAAATTTTCGATCGTAACCGGTGTACTATAGGGGTTGTTTACTTTGTAACCATCCAAATATTTTTCAAAATTATCTTGCAGCGATATTTTCCCTTGATCGACGAGCTGCATAACGGCAGCCGCCGTGAACACCTTGGAGACCGAGGCGATTCGGAAGGTGGAACTATTCGCATTTACCGGTGACTTCTTCGTCAGATCGTTTACACCGTAGCCTTTGGATACGAGCACTTTTCCGTCTTGTACGACGGATATTACAGCGGCCCCGGCTTTTTGCTGTATGGCATCCTGCTCAAAAAAAGCATCGAAAAAGGCCTCCACCTCCTTCGCATCGCGCGGACCGCTCGTCAAAGGGGTGGGGGACGCGCTGCTGACTGAGGCATTCTGATTAATGGAGGCAGACGAATGGGATTGTTGGCGCTGCGCATATCCGCTTGCTTCCCCTGTAAAAGTCAGCGTCAGAAGTGCCGCCAAAATACAAGATGTGATGCGGGTTCGTTTCTTATGATGGATCAATTAAAATCCTCTCCTTGCTTACCCTAATTTTGGAGCTGGCTAGCTCGATCAAATCATTACTGCCGCTCCAACACCTTCATTTTAGGGTTTACAGCCAACACCGTCGTTCGATTTAGATGATAAACAGGAGAGGAATGGTTACATTTTTGTCATGTACGCCTACTTTGAAGATTGAGCAGCGGCAGGGTTACAGGCTGTCAACAAAATTCAAATAAGCTAGCGCGTTTGATTCTAATTTGCTTGCAGACGTTTCCGCCGCTGCATCAGGTTCATTTTCACCCGGCTCCGCTTCTGTACCATAAAAAGCAAAATAGGAGCGATAATCAGCACTGCAATACAGGAAGGAAATTTCAAAAGGAGCCAATACTTGTGCAAGTGTGTAGCGATATTTTCCCTCTTCCCGATAATTCTCTTCTGTTGCTCCAGCGGATACCGCTAACGCCACTTTGCGATTTTTTAATTTGTCCCCACCTTTAGAACCGAAGGCCCATCCATAAGCTAAAACCTCATCCAACCATTTTTTAAGAAGAGGCGGACAATTAAACCAATAAATAGGGAACTGAAACACCAGATTGCCATGCGCTTCAACCAACTGCTGTTCTTTCTCCACGTCGATGTTTCCATCAGGGTAAACCTTATGCAATTCATGTATCGTATATTTTTCTGGATATTTCGCAAGCTCTTCTATCCATCGCTTATTGATGACCGATGCTTCTATGCTGGGATGTGTGACAATAACGAGTGTTTTCAATGAAAGCTCCTCCTAAAGTGTGATTGGCCTCTTGAGTATAAAGCGCACGCTGCAATTATGTAAGTACGCACTTTAAGTACAGCTACTTACCTCAAGGTTAGTGTCAATCAGTCATCACACATAGGCAGTTGGCTAGGAGCCGCTTATATTGCCGCATGTGCTTTCCGCAGCTCATCCTGCAATTTGGCAATAGGTACTTGAGCTGGCTCAACCTCAGTCAGTACCGCTAAAGCTGCCGCTGTTCCGGCTGCCTGTCCGGTTGCCATACAGCTAGGGGTCAGGCGAGTTGTCGCGAGTGCCTCGTGTGAAGTCGAGATGCATCTCCCCGCCGCGAGCAAGTTGGGCACATTATGCGAGAGCAGGCAGCGAAACGGAATGTCATACGCGCCATCACCTGAGATGAAAGCAGCTGTTACCCCTTTTCCGGATGGGTTATGGATATCGATGGGGTAGCCACTGCGTGCTATAACATCGCTGTGCTTCCGTCCCTCTAACACATCTTCCTTCGTCAGTGAATAATGGCCGACAATTCGCCGCGATTCCCGTATGCCAATTTGCGGAGCAACTGCCGAGATGGAAGCCCGCTCAAAACCGGGCACATCACGCTGCAGAAACTCCGCCATCATCAACACCTGCCGGCGCCCCTCCTGTTCAGCAAGTGTCAAATCCTCAGCACTGGTCGCATCCAGTCCTTGCACTCGTGTACAGTTAATCAATACCTCATCCTCAGCTGGCCCCGTAAAAAACAGTACCTGATCACGGTTAATTGGCAAATTCGCCTTCTTCCAATGGGAATAGAATCCGCTCACACCAGTCAGCGGCAGACCCGGCAGCTCTGCAAAAGGCGTTTTTTTATAAAAGTCCTCCGGGTGGTCCATCATATATTGCCTTACTTTATCCAAATTAACACCGCGCATCCTGAACTTCATCGTCATCGGCTGTGCCTGATGATCCTGGGCACGCCCATGCAGCGTTTCTGCCCCGGATAGGTAAGCGACGTCCGCATCACCGCTCGTATCAACAAATACTTTGGCACAGACTTCCGTTCTGCCAGATTTATTAGTTACATGTACAGCCTCAATAACGCCTTCCCTCACCACAGCCTCGTCCACAATGCTGTGAAGCAGCAATTTGACGCCAGCCTCGCGCAGCATATCTGCCGCAACCACCTGATATATTTCCGGATGATAAGGCGTCAGCGTATGAACGAAGCCCACCGTATCCCTGAGATGGCCCGGCGAGCCTCCGCGCTCCTGCAGCCGATCTACAATTTCCTGTGCGATGCCTTTGATGACCTGCTCGCCGCTATTGGTATGGAACGTCATCCATGGATATACCATTGCCGCCGTAGACATGCCGCCAACAAAGCCATAACGTTCGATCAGCACGGTTCTCACACCTTGCCTGCCTGCGGCAATGGACGCTGCTATTCCTGCTGGTCCCCCGCCAACAACGACAACATCTGCATCTATTCTATTATTCATTTCATCCTTCCTTTCGATGCTGCCCCTTATTCCTTCAAGCCAGTCATAGCCACCCCTTCAATAAAACGCCGCTGTGCCAGAAAAAAAACGATTAACAGCGGTACCGTTGCCATTACGGTCGCACTCATCAGATAATGCCAGGATGTGCCGACCTCATCCGTAAATAGCGACAGACCTAGCGGAAGGGTCATTAAATCACGCGAATTAATGAAGATAAGCGGGTCAAAAAACTCATTCCACACCGTTACGAATGTGAAAATCGTCAACGTCGCCAGTCCAGGCTTGGCAATCGGCAGCATAATTTGTGCATAAATCCGAAATCGGCTACAGCCGTCTATCATCGCTGCCTCTTCCAGCTCCGTCGGCACCGTAATGAAAAACTGCCGCATCACAAAAATTCCGAACACTCCACCCGCCCCAAAGATCGGCAGCAGGATAAGCGGCAAATGCGTATCAATCCAATTAAGCTCACGCATGAACAGAAACATCGGAATCGCCGTTACCTCATGAGGAATCATCATCGCGCTGAGCAAAATCAGAAACAGGATATTTCGGCCCTTGAACGGTATTTTTGCAAACGCATAGCCGGCCAATGAGGCAAAAAAAACGGTGCCTAGCACAACTACAAACGCAATATATACACTGTTGAAATAAAAGCGGTGGAACGGAATCAGCTGGAAGACATCGACATAGTTTTGCAGCCGGAACGCAGGCGGGATCAGCTTCGGCGGATAGGTGAAGATGTCCTGCGGCTCCTTGAAGGAGGTAGACAGCATCCACAAAAATGGTACGAGCATAATAAGCGAGATGAAGCTTAAAAGGCTATAAACGCCAAACAGCGTCAGTGGCTTGCTAATGCCTGCATTAGGTGTCGCTTTCATTGAACACCCACCTTTTTCTGAGCTGCCATTGCAGCAGAGTCAACACAAGCACCACGAAGAACAGAACGAACGCCAGTGCTGATGCATATCCCATCTGAAACAATTTGAATGCTTTTTCCCAAATATAATACACCAGCACCTTCGTACTGCTGCTAGGCCCGCCTTGCGTCATGACATAAATTTGGCCAAATACCTTCAGAGAACCGATAATGGTCATAACGACGGTCAGAAATACAGTAGGCGTTATCATTGGCAGCGTTACATTAAAAAAGCTTTTGCCCTTGCCTGCGCCATCCAGCATCGCGGCTTCATACAAGGAGCGTGGCACCTGCTGAATGGCAGCAATAAAGAGCACCATGTTCAAGCCTACATTTTTCAAAACACTGGTTACAATAACCGATGGCATGGCCAGCTTCTCATCGTACAGCCACGCCGGCCCTCTAATATCGAGCAGCAGCAAAACCTGATTGATAAGCCCCGAATCCGTTGCGAACATATATTTCCAGACAATCGACCATACGATAAGAGAAGTCATGACGGGTACAAATATCGCTGTTCGGAACAGCCCAATCCCCTTGAAGCTTTTGGATAAAAGCAGCGCCAGCAGCAGGGCCAGCACAATATTAAACGGAACAAGGCCCACTGTAAAATACAGGGTATTACCGAACACTTTCCAAAATAAATGATCTATTGCAATATTCCGATAATTATGAAGCCCGATAAAGTGGTGTTCACCAAGCAGCGGCCAGTCCATCAAGCTCATATAGAAGGCCTGCGTCATCGGAAACAGCAGCAGCAAAGTAAAACCGAGTACCATTGGCGAAACAAACAGCCAGCCTGCAATTTGCGCCTCCCGGACAAGCGGCCCTCTTCTTCGTTTTTTGCCCATTTCCTTCATGAAGATAACACCGCCTTCTAGCTCAATCTATCCATTGCATTGCGGAACTCGCTGACCGTTCTCCGCAGCTGATCCTCCGTCTTCCCGACTACGATTGCACCCAGCATAATCGCACTAACCCCAGCATTGCGCAGCACGGCTACATCGCCAGGTACAAGCCGCCGCTGTGATGGAATAACAACCGGAAGCCCCGAATGCTCTACTAAATAGCGATATTTCATCACATCTGCAAAGCTGAGCGGCGTCCCATATTCGCTTCCCGGCACAATTGAAGCTTCCAGAGCGGTAAAGCCGAACTGCCCTGCGCTCTGCACAAGTGTGAGATCATAATGTTCATTGATTGCAAACGTTCGGTCAAGGCCTAGCTCCTCCAGCAGGAGCGAAGGAAGATGATGGGCATATATTGAATAGAAATCAAAGCCCAGCGGAGCCAGTCTTTCCATGTCTGGTCTGGTCACGCCTTCAAGGCTCCCAGCTGGCACAACACCGAATGGTCCGTCAAACTTTTCCCGTATGCTGTGGAATACCGCCTCGTATTCGTCAAGTGAACCAAAGTGCGTGCCGCTAGCACGATGGCCCACATTGACATGCACCTTCAGTGCGTTAGCGCCCTCATCGAGCGCAGCTTGAGCCAGCGCCACATCATTGGCGGGCAGGCTGATGAATAAAGATAGCTTATGCTTGTTGAACTGCTCCTTTAATTTTCCCAAATCCATCCACTCCCTTAAATTTTTTTGTAGAGCTAGGCGGCCCGTCAGACGGACTGTCCCCCTTATACGGCTGCTTATTTCAAAATAGCGTCAACTTCCGTTTGCATTTTTGCCAAGTTTTCCTGCGTGCTGCCCGATCTGCCGAACAGGCGGTCGAAGCCCTGAAGAACGGCGTTGTCGATGTCCTGCCAGCGAATATGCCCCGGAAGCATGCGGGCCTTCGGCATTTCGTCGATAACCGCCTGAGTAATATGCTCTGCTGGCGGGTTGTTCGGCTGATTCAGGAACGCATCCGAATGAAGCACTGAGGTGCGCGGCGGGACAAAATAAGTCGCTGTCGCCTCTATACCGGCCTGGCTAGCGAAATATTTCAGAAGCTTCTTCGCTTCCTCAGGATGCTTACTGTCCTTGAACAGCGTGTAGCCCGCCTGTCCAAGCATCGGCACACTGCCCTGCGAGCCGGACGGCATCGGCGCTATGCTCCACTCGAAGCTCGTAATCTCTCTTGCTTTCGATACATAGCTGTAGTTGTCGAAGAACATCCCGACGTTGCCCGCATCAAAGCTGACCTGCTCGCCAGCCTTCGGATGAGACTGGTCGGTGAACATCATGCGGCTCAGCATATCGAACGTTTCCAAGCCGTACTGGTCATTCCAGGTGAAAGCAGTTAAATCTGCGTTGAACGGTCCGCTGCCATTGGACCAGGAATAGGAGGATAAAATCGCCCATGTTTTCCAGTCGCGGAAAAAGTTCGCGCCATAGATGCGGCTTTTCGCATCGCTGTTTGAGATCGCCTTAGCGGATTGCTCGAATTGTTCCCATGTCCATTTGCCTTCTGAGGCAAGTATGTTCGGGTCTGTCCATTTTGCTTGATCAAACAGCGTCTTGTTATAGAACATAACGACAGGCGGCGTCGAGAAAGGCAAGCCCAGCAGCTGCTCGCCGTCGCGGAATAGGTCAAGGGTGCTAGGAATGTAATCGCCCAGCTTAAAGTCCGCGTCATTTTTAAATTCGGATACATCCGCCAATATGCCATTTTCCTTAAACTGGGGGATCATCCGCTCGGATACCCATGCGATGTCCGGCAGCGTCCTTCCGGCTGCCAGCACTGAAATTTTCTGCTGATACTCGGCGAACGGCACGGATTCCATCACCACCTGAATACCCGGGTTCTCCTGTTTGAAGCCAGCAATGAGCTTGTTGTACACATCCATATGCCCCTGATTGCCCCACATTAAAAACGTTAATTCGATGTCCTCCTTCTGCTCCGTACCCTTGTTTACAACGTTGCCAGAGTTCGTACTGCTGCAGCCGACAGCTATTACAATCGGTAAAATGGATAGAAGAGCCCGACTCGCTTTTTTCATAAAATCCCCCTTAGCAGCCATTAGTTTGTATTCCCTACTTAAGTATAGCGGTGGCTGTTGCCTTCCTTAAACCATGCAAATTGCAGAAATGGTGCGTTTTATTCCTCTATTTTCTTATCGCGGCTCATCTAAAAGCTGGAATCGGTAAATTGATCGCGATACTCGCCTGCTGTCTGACCTGTCTGCTGCTTGAATACAAGCATGAAATGCTTCGGGCTTTGGTGTCCGGACAGCCGTGCCACATCATAGATTTTCAGCTGCGTATGCACCAGCAGCCACTTCGCCCTTTCCATGCGCGCCTCCAATACATATTCCGAATAATTGACCCCCGTCTCGTTCTTAAACAGCTGGCTCAAATACGTCGCATTCAGGCTCACTTGGGAGGCGACGGTTTGCAAGCGTAAATCCCCGTCAATATGCCGTTTTACATACTCCCTGATGTCGCGGATAATTTTGCGAGTATCTCCGCCACTTCCCGTCTGTTCCAGATCTGCGGCTGCGGGCAGCGAAGTAGAAACGCCATACTTGCGATCCAGAAGCAGCTGGGCCTTTCGCATTGCAGCTACAAGCTCGTGCCGCTCAATCGGCTTCAGCAAATATTTGAACACGCCATATTCTATCGCCCTTTGCGCATATACAAACTCCCCGTAGCCGCTTAAAATAATAACGATCAGCTCCGGATACATTTGCTTCACCTTTCCCATCATCACCAGTCCGTCCATCTCTCTCATCCTGATGTCGGTGATCATGACATCGGGCATGTCACCCTTTAAATAAGCAATTGCCTCGCTGCCGCTTGCAGCCTCTCCCGTTACCTCAAACGAATGGACCGACTGATGGATCAGTTCCCGCAAGCCCTGGCGTATAACCGTTTCATCCTCTACGAGTAAAACCTTATACATGCTTCCCAGCCCCTGTCTCTTAAAGTGGAATCGTAATCGTAACTGCGAAGCCCCGTCCCGGGCTGCCATCCACTGTAAGGCTGCCGCCCTTGTCATACATAAGCACGATGCGCTGGAAAATATTGCTTAGCCCCAATTCATCGTGACCACTGAGCTGCAGCGACTGATTGTCCGTGTGCTTGCCGATCGCCTCGTTCAACTCCTCTATTTCCGTCTCGCTCATTCCTTTGCCATTGTCCCGAACCGTAATAAGCAGCTCATCCTCGAATCGCAGGGCAGAAATCCAGATTGTGCCTCCCTCTTCTCGATCATCTATGCCGTGATAGACTGCGTTCTCAACCAACGGCTGCAAAATAAGCTTCGGTATAAGGCAGTCCTTCACCTCATCTTCAATTTCGTACAGTACCTGCAGCTTGCCACCATACCGGACCTGTTGAATGCGCACATAGGAATCTACAAAATGGATTTCCTCCCAAAGCTGAATCCGTCTGTCCACCTTATCGATGGTGTATCGAAGCAGCTTGCCAAGGGCGGTCACCATATCAGACACCTCGGCATGCTTGCGCTGAATGGCCATCATATTAATCGACTCCAGCGTATTATAAATAAAATGCGGGTTGATTTGGCTTTGAAGCGCAGACAGCTCCGCTTCCTTCTCCCGCATGCCGAGTACAAATACCTCATGAAAGAGACGATTGATTTCCTCCATCATTTTGTTGAAGCCGCGCCCAAGCTGACCGAACTCATCATTGCTTAGCATCGTTACCCGCTTATTGAAATTCCCCTGCTCAGCTCGGGCCATCGCCTTCTTCAGCTCAATAAGCGGCCTTGTAATACGATAGGAAAGCAGCACGGCCAGCCCTGTAACCATTCCGACGCAAACCGCAGCAAACCATAGCGTAAAAGTCATCATTTCACGCGACTCCTTCTGGATAACGGCGATCGGCGTCAAGCTGATTACGGACAAGCCTGTATAGGAGGAATGATGCTGCACGAATAAATAATCGCGGCTGCCAAGCTTTTTCTTTTGCCTGTTCCTCATTTCCTGCAGCTGACCATCCTTTAACAGCTCGCCATAGGCGGAAACGCCGCCCTCCTCCACTCGCTCGAATATGAATCGCTGCCGGTCATCGACGATCAAAAGGCTTGCCTCCCGCTCAAAATTCAGATTCGATAAAATATGGCCGAACGCCTCCACCTTGACGTCAATAATCATGTAGCCTAATCGCACTAGCGTTTTAGGCTCTCTTATAACTCTTGCGACTGAAATATAGGACTCCGAGCTTGGGCTGCTGTAATAGGACGGTTCATGAGGCGGGATGATTGTCCATTCCCCATCGGATTGAAACAGATCCGAAAACCATGAATCCCGCCTGCTGTCCCATACCGCATCGGCTGACATCGCATCTACGTTCGAAAATAAAATGCCGCTGTTGCTAATTAGATGAATGCCGCGGATTTCAGGTCGGTTGTATGCTTGCCCAGATGTATACAGCTTCATTTTCAAATAATCGTCGGATAGCACCCAAGTCCCCGAGCCCATCGGCCCGTTGTATTTCGCCAGAATGGACAACACCATCTGATCATACAACGGCATAAGCGATAATCGTTCCAGGTCTTTCAGCATCCGATCAAGATTGGTGTTGATCTGCTGAACAATGTCGATGGTAAATTGCTCCGTCTTGTGATTAACCGTTGCTGAGAAATGACGGTACGTCACCATACCCTGCAGGCTTAAAGGCAGCAAAATAAGCACGGTGAATAGGAGCAGCAGCTTGGTGCGCAAATTGCTTTCACTCAGATGACCCTTGAACCACTGATGCAAGAATGTCAAGATTGTCAAGCTTGTCTGCCCCCTGTCGTGAATGGATAGGTCCTCCATTTCTTATTTGAAGTTTATATTATAATGGGAGGCGAATGAATCCTACCCCGTACCATTCGGAAAAGGTATGGAATGTTTAGCAACAAAAAAACCATGCCTGTTGGACATGGTTTAGTCACTTCCCCTTTCTATAAAATAATGGCTTATGTCCCGTCGTTAACTTGAACACTCGGCCAAAATGCGTCACACTTCCGAAGCCTACCTTCCTCGCAATCAGATTGACCTTCATCGACGATTGCTCCAACAGCTTCTTCGCCTCCTTGATCCTGACGCTGTTCAAATACTCCACAAACGTAAAGCCCGTCGCTTCTTTAAAAAAACGGCTTAAATAATAGGGGCTGACATAAAATTTCTCTGCTAGCAGATGAAGCGAAAGATCCTGCATATAATGGCTGTTAATATAGCGGACAACCTCCGAAATTCTTTCATGCATCGGACTTGGCGATTCTATCGGCTCTATGCTGTTTTGTTTGACATGCCGACAGCAAACAAGGAGCAGCTGCAGAACCAACGTCTGCGCATACATCTCGAAGCCCGCCTTCTTATCCTGAATTTCCTCGATGATACGGCTTGAGAGGGCCTCGATGGATAGCCTGTCCTGCAAAGAGCATTTAACTATCATGTACTCCTGCTCAAACAGCGGCTGCAAAGTATTCATATAGGAACCATTAGCCGAGGCCATTTCATGCTCATGAATATTAATAATGAGCCGCTCATGCTGGGGCGTTTCCGTATTGGTTGTCCGGTGTAAAATATTAGGAGAGATAATAATAACATCCCCTTCGTTGATCACCATCGTCCTGTCCTTAATGAAAAATTCCCGTTTGCCAGACATTAAATAAAAGATTTCATACGTACTGTGAAAATGGCTGGCTGGCATATTGTGGCTTAACGCCCTCCGGTGGGACACCAAAAAAGTCCCGTCCCTATTTTCAAATTGAAAATCTCCCATCCAAAGCTCCGCCTCTCTTCTCAGTCTGTCATTTTATTATACGCTTCTGCTTATTTCCTGCAAGATATAAGAAGAATGATGGCATTTTCGCAAAAAATGTACATTTTCCTCTGCTAAAATAGGCTTAATACGAGAAGGAGGAATGTACCTTATGCAAGAAACCCTTTCCCCCATTCAATGGGCAGAGAAGGCCTGCGAGGCGTTGATGGCCAAATTTGAGCCGGAATTGCTTCCGCCGGACCGTTTTCACTATCATCAGGGCGTATTTCTGTCGGGTATGGAGAAATGCTGGCAGCAAACGAAAAAGGACAAATACAGCGAATATATTAAGCGGTGGGTAGACAGCCAAATTCTCTTAGATGGCAGCATTAAGAAGCACAAGCCAGATGAACTGGATGACATTCAGCCCGGTGTCCTTCTCTTTAGATTATATGAGCAAACGGGTGACGAACGGTATAAAAAAGCTTTACACACCCTCGTTCCCCTATTAAAATCTTGGAAAACAAATCCGTCGGGCGGCTTCTGGCACAAGGAGCATTACCCGAATCAAATGTGGCTGGACGGATTATATATGGCGGGCCCGATTGCCGTGCAGTTTGGCCAAACATTCGGCGAAAGCGACTATTTTGATCAAATGACCTTCCAAGCGCTATTGATGGCGAAGCATACCAAGGATCCGAAAACGGGTTTGCTTTATCACGGATGGGATGAAACGAAGGAAGCGGCTTGGGCCGATCCGGTTACAGGGCTAGCGCCAGAGTTCTGGGGACGGGCAATCGGCTGGTACCCTGTTGCTTTGCTGGAAATGTTCGAATACCTGCCTGAAGACCATAAGGATAAAGCAGCGCTAGTCAGCATCCTCCAGGACCTGCTCATCGCGCTGACTAACTTCCAAGATGCTGCGACTGGTTTATGGTATCAGGTTGTCGACAAACCCGACGAGCCGGATAATTGGCTTGAAAATTCCTGTACGGCCTTATTTGTTCATGCCATTGCCAAAGCGGTGCGATTCGGCTATCTCGATGCCAAGTATTTGCAATATGCTTGGAAGGGCTATCAAGGCGTAATTGATACGCTCAAGCTCGATGAGAACGGCAACGTCATCATCGGCCAAATTTGCATCGGGACAGGAATTGGCGACTACGCCCACTATATCGCCCGCCCTACTAGCGAAAATGATCTGCATGGCGCAGGCGCTTTTATCCTCATGTGTGTGGAAATGAGCCTTGCGGAAAAGATAGCGTAATTATGCGAAAAGCTGGAGCCCTGTGAGGGGCTCCAGCTTTTTGTTGGAAGATGTTATTCGGAATTAGGTGAAGTTTAATGAAATCGGATTAATTGGGATGAAATCCATTATCCGCCTGAGGCAGCGGGGATGGCCTCTTGGTTCGCCTCACCTTGTGAATGGCGATACAATTCTTCGTAGTAGCCTCTATTTTCCAGCAGCTCTGAATGTGACCCCGCTTCGACAATGGCTCCATGCCGCAGGACGATAATTCGATCAGCCTGCATGATGGTCGACAAGCGATGCGCGATGACGATTGTCGTACGACCGGCGGATACGACGTGCAGCGCTTGTTGGATGAGCTGCTCCGTGTGGGAATCCAGATTCGCAGTCGCTTCGTCCAAAATAAGAATTTTCGGCTGGAAGACGAGGATGCGCGCGAAGGACAGCAGCTGCCGCTCGCCCGCTGACAGCCCGCTGCCGCGTTCGGACAATCTCGTGTCGTAGCCGTCCTTCATCCGTTTGACGAGTTGGTCGGCACCTACGAATTCGCATGCGCGAACGACAGCTTCACGGGAGATAGCCTCATCGAACATCCGGACATTGTCGATGATGGTGCCCGCATAAAGATAAGGCTCTTGCTGAACTAGACCGACGATCCGGTGCAAGTCGGCCTGCTTTAAATCTCGAATATCGTTGCCGTCGATGAGAATGCTGCCCTCCTGCACGTCATAGAACCGGCAAAGCAAACTCATCAGCGAGCTTTTGCCTGCGCCCGTCGTACCGACGAAGCCAATCATCTCTCCCGGATGGATGTGAAGGTCGAGTCCGCTGAATATCGGTGAAACGCCCTCATAACCAAACGTAATCTGATTGAAATCGAGGCGTCCCTCTACCGACTCCCTATCGATTCGAAGCGGATTAGGACGATCTACGATTTCCGGCTCGGTATCAAGCACGCCCCAAATCCGGTTCACGGCGACCGTAGCTGACTGGAGCGTGTTCCACTGCTGGGTAATCGCATTAATCGGCTGGAAAAATTGGCGAATATACGTGATGAACGCGTACAGTACACCGAATTCAAGCGCTTGGCCTAGTACCGCTTTGCCGCCAATCCAGATAATGAAAGCAATTGTAAGATTGCTGAGCAAATCAAACGACCGATTAAATAATACCATCGTGCGTATTTCACGAATATTAGCTTTAAAATAGGCCTCATTCCGTACATTGAATTGCTCGGCCTGCGCTTTTTGCTGATGGAAAACTTGAATGAGGTTCATGCCTGATAGATTCTCGGTTACGAACGCCACGAGACGGGACAAACGGGTCCGCGCCAGCTGATACGTTTTGCGCATGTAAGAACGGAATGTGATCGCGATGAATGCGGTAATCGGGAGCAGCACCAGACAATAAGCGCCGAGTGTTGCGTCAAGCTGAAACAACATGATCAGGATGAAGAGCAGTGTAAGGCCGTCGCGCAGCAGCGTAAGCAGCACTTGGTTGAAAAATTGGTTTACAGCTTCCGTATCGCTGGATATATGCGTAATGAGGTTGCCGCTGGGCATCTTGTCAAAATAGGACAAGGACAGCTTCGTCATATGTTCAAATAGCTGCTTTCGTATTCGGGCCACGATGCTTTGCCCGGCATGTTGGAGCAGATTGTTTTGAAAATAACTAAACAACAATTCTGATGCCGCCAGTCCAAAATAGATCAAGCAGATGACCAGAATGCTGCCGTATTCCTTGTTCCCGGCCATTAGATTGTCGTCAATCGCAACCTTGATCAAGTATGGCTGGAACAGCTCCGACATAATGGCAATTATCGTGCATAGTACGACCAAGGCAAAGGTGAACCGATGCGGTCCCACATAGGATTTAATAATGCCAAAGGCTGATCGATATTGGGGTTTCGGCTTCTTTGCTAGGTCAATCTTCTGATCCGTCTGCTTATGGTTATTGCCCTGCGGCATGCCGGCTTCCCTCCTCTTGAATGGCATGAAGCTCGGCGTACTGCCCCGGCTGCGCGAGCAGCTCCTCGTGCTTGCCACGCTGAACGATCCTGCCCTCGTCCATGACGACGATTAGATCAGCATGCTTCAAGGCGCTGATTCGATGCGCGATAATAATAGTCGTCTTATTACGGCGCACTTCCTGGATCGTCTTCACAATCTCGGTTTCGGTTACCGCATCGACGGC
Organism: Paenibacillus liaoningensis; assembly: GCF_059609455.1. Lineage (NCBI taxonomy): Bacteria > Bacillati > Bacillota > Bacilli > Caryophanales > Paenibacillaceae > Paenibacillus > Paenibacillus liaoningensis. Next base: position 109,623 of record NZ_JCAALU010000014.1, on the reverse strand, counting down.
ACTGACGCTATCATCGAGAATCATAAGCGGAGCCTGTTTCATCTGACTTCGCGCAAGACTCGTTCGCTGGCGCTGCCCCCCAGACAAGGTGATTCCCTTCTCCCCAAGCTTCGTCTCGAAGCCATCGGGGAAATCGATAATATTGTCGTAAATGCGTGCCTGCTTGGCTGCCGTTTCAATCTCGTCCTTCCCGGCTTCGCGTTTGGCAAAGGCGATATTCTCGCCAATCGTCGCGCTGAACAGAAATCCGTCCTGCGGCACATAGGCGGTCTGGCCGCGCAAGCTTTCCAGCTTAATGCCGCGAATACTCGTGCCGCCGATCTGAATCGCCCCCTCCGGCGCTTCATATGTCCGCAGCAGCAGCTTGACAAGCGTTGTTTTGCCGCTGCCTGTTCGCCCTACGATGCCGAGCGTCGTACCGGGTTCGATGACTAGATCGATTTGCCGTAAAGCAGGCGATGACGCATCTGGATAGGTGAAGGTCAAATCTTGCAAATGTATTGCACTTTGTTCGAGCTCGATCGGCACCGCATTTTCTGCCTCGACGATGTCCGGCTGTACGGCGACCAATTCATTCAGACGCTGCAAGGATGCGCGCGAGCGCTGCAGCGTATTGATCACGTTGCCGATCTGCTGCAAAGGATTCATCAACATTCGGATGTACATCGTGAGCGCGACGAAATCGCCTAATGTGATTTTATCCGTAATGGTCAGGTAACCGCCAAGCGCGAGCGCCATAATCAAGGACATTGAACCGAGGAATGGCACAAGCGCCTGAAAAAGTGAGGATATCCTTACGAGCGACAGCTGATTATCGCGGATGCGATCGACATCCGAACCAAACCGATCAATCATGATCTGCTCGACTGCAAACTTCTTCGTCACGCGTATACCGCTGATCTGCTCCTCAGCCGATTCTGTCATCGTGCCGAGCGCCTCCTGCACATGCAGAGAACGTTTGCGAATGACCGGGCCAAAACGCATCACGATCCAAGGAATCAAAAACAATGGCCCGACAGAAGCAGCGATGAGGTAAAACGGAATATCGCTCAGTATCATTGCGCCAATACAGGACAATAATAGCATCGAAGCCATCGCGAGCTGGTTAATCCCCATGGAAAGCGATTCCCTTACGCCGGTAACATCATTCATAAAGTAATTCAGCATCTTGCCTACGCCATTTTTAGAATAATAGTGCTCGCTTAGCTCCGAGAAGTGCGTATAAAGCCGACGACGAGTAATGTAGTCAAACAATCGGCCTACATACATGACAAGATATTGACCATACCCTCCGAGAAGCGCATAACCCATACCGATCACCAGCAGGAGCAGGCTGTAACGCACGACATCGTGCTGGACCAAATCCCCGGTCTGCAGCCGGTCTGTAAAGTCGCCTAGCAATTTCGGAAAGTAGGCATATATGATGCTGGCGATTGCATGCAGCGCAATCGAAGATATATACATGCGCCATGTTGCAGCGAAGTAGGGTTTTAATATGCCGTTCGGTTTCAAGTCGAATCACCACCTCCATTTTTATAGTGGCTCTATGGCCCCAAAATTAACTGTTTACGGTTGGAGGATTAGCCTCATCGTCCCCAACGTTAACGTTATCGTCGCCGCTTGATTTCTCTTCAATAATTGGAGAATCATTGGTTAGGTCATAAAGCTGAAACACATGGATAAATTCCTGGATGATCGTGTCTGTCGCTTTTAACTCGCCGCTAATAACCTGCTTAATCGACTCAAACTCCGGCTCGTCTAATTGCCGCTGCAAAGTCGACCGCTTCACATTCAGCGATTCCAGAAAGGCGAGAGCCCTGCCACGGCGAAACGTCTGCGCTTGCACCCCGTGCTTAGGATGATGCCCATGCCCCCGATGTTCCCCATGTTCTCCATGACCACGCTTGTCTTTATGTCTATGTCCATCACGCATTTCAATTTCCCCTTTCGGATTCATGTATACAATCGTATACAAAAACGTTATGTATACAAATGTATACGATGCCTTATTGTCTGTCAAGACTTGCTTCGGCCCAATAAAATTAACTTCCCTTTCTTTACTACGTTTCAGCCTATCGTTTCCAACCATCCAAATTGCCCTCCTATTCGACCATCTGGCTCATCTCGTTAAAATAAAAAAGCCCTTAATTCGCAAATAAGCGAAATTAAGGGCTTGCAGCTTCAATTATAAAGGTGAGGAGGAGTTAGACCTCCATCTCCTTCTTAGCGGGAAGGTGTTTTCATTAAACTATCACCATACACAGGAAGGATTGGGACCTTCATTCTCCTGCTTGATAGGCAGGCGCCTTAATTAAGCTACTGTGTAAGAAAATTCTATCATATGTTATTATATGTGTAAATAATTTTTTAAGGTGATAATAATGAAAAAACAGGAAGATACAAATGAGAACGGCAGAACTCGCAGATGCTATATCTGTAAAGAACCCAATACTGTAGTTCACGAACACTATATAAAGCTTTGCCAACCATGCGGTGAATACAATGAAAAGAAACGTTTAGCCATACATAACTTAGAGTCTAGCATCGCTTTAGTTACAGGTGGACGAACAAAAATAGGTTATTATACTGCATTACGTCTATTACGAGACGGTGCAAGGGTTATTTTAACAACCCGTTTTCCCTATGATGCCCTACAACGTTATATTAAAGAGCCTGATTTTCCAAATTGGAAAGATCGCATCCACATCTACGGATTAGATTTTCGCCAAATTGAAAGAGTAGAGATGTTCGCCCACTACCTAGATAAAGAGTTCCCTTACATCGACATCATCATCAATAATGCTGCCCAGACGGTAAGAATGTCTCCCGAGGAGTATACGGCGTTACAAATAAATGAAGTAGAGCTCCAGAAACAAATGATTGGCAACCAGCAATTAATCGCCGACAGTACAACCATCTCGCACTTTCTTAAATCTGCGGATGAAAATGAAATAAATGATTTTCAGCATTTACAGCTAATGAATCAAGAAATGGGAATGTTGGCTCATCATACGCCATTACATAACTCATGGACGGCTCAGTCTCATCAAATTTCCATTGTTGAAATGCTTGAAGTTCAATTAATCAACGTAACCGCTCCATTTTTGCTCAATACAAAATTGAAAGAAATGATGTTGAGAAGTCCCCATCAAAATCGCTTTATCGTAAATGTATCTGCTGCAGAAGGCAAATTTAATATGAAAAGAAAAGGCGGTTATCATATCCACACCAACATGGCAAAAGCTTCGCTTAATATGATGACCCTAACAATGTCAAAAGAATATAAAAAACATCGAATATTCATAACCAGCGTAGATCCTGGATGGGTATCCAATCAGTTCCCAGAGCATGTTCAGACCAGTCGAGAGATTATTTTACCCTTGGATTTTAACGATGCTGCTGCTAGAATTTGCGATCCCATCTATGAAGGATCAGAGGCTGAGCGTCCACTCACGGGTGTGTTTTTGAAGGATTATATGCAGGTGGATTGGTGATGGAAATGCCAAATACGAGTCCCTATGAACCCCGTAACCCTATAAATAAAAGGGATCATGCGCCTTCATTGAATGCGCATAATCCCTTTCACTCCACTGCTCGCTATGTAAGAAATATCCGTAAGAAACAGCGTACCATCATTCATATCGCGCGCTGACCAAAAGAGATATTTATCAACATATCTAGAAAGCAGGAGAATTATGATAACAACAACCTCAGCGTATTTATTAACCGGCTCCGCGCCATAATCATACCGTGCGAGGCATCGGATATCGCTTTTCAGGAGATGGATTATAATTAGCTCAATGAGAATGGTTTATCCGCAGCTTTGATCGAATCGGTTGGACATCCGTCCTGCGCATCCTGAAAATCATTCATGAGTTCGTCATCTTCAATTGCAGTTACACCGCGATTTCCGTCTCCACCATAGAACACCTCAGCAAGCCCATCTCCGTCATAATCAAAAATATCTGGAGCCGCAGCACCGCAAGCGCCACAAGCTATACATGTCTCTTTATCCACCCATGTGTATATGGCCATGCTCAGTCCTCCTTTCTTCATATTGGTTGAAGCTAAGATAGCTGTGGGATTTTCATATTGCTGCTATGTCCCAGGGACAGCTTAGCATCTGGATCGATATAGGTCATGGCGTTGTTAACAGCCGTTGGTGCCTCGCCGAATCCGACGGCATCCACTTCCATTTCCTCTACTATTCCTGAAGCACAATGCTGAAGCTGTACATGCTCAATATGATCTATACCCTCTAGAGACGTAATTTCCCACGGTGTTCGAATATCGATTGCCGAATTTTTGAGCCGTTCTACACTATGTTCATGAGCACGGAATCGGTCAAGCCGATGGACAAATGTTACCCGCTCCGCTTTCAATAAGCTCTTGTGCAGTCACTTTCGGAAAGCCGGCAACATCATAAATATATTTCTCCGGGTATAAGGCTGCAAGCTGCCCTCCCAGTTGTGGCATACTTTCAAGCAGCTTAACACTCGCATGACGTAAAGCACTATAAAAGCAAGCAAACATGCCTACTGGACCTCCGCCAATGACGAGAAGATCAGTTATTTCGTCCATCTAAACTCTCCTTTCCATACATTATCTAAAACAAGAGCGGAATTTCTTTCAAGCCGCGAATAATAATACCATGACGCCAATTCAGTGACTCGCGATTTGTTTTCAATCTAAGTTCAGGCATGCGCCGAAGCAATGTGCTAATGGCAATTTCCCCTTCTAATCTTGCCAAAGGAGCGCCCATGCAGAAATGAATCCCTTTGCCGAAAGCAAGATGGTCGTTCACTTTTCGTGTAATGTCGAACGTATTGGGATCCGTAAAATGATTGTCATCTCGATTCGCCGAAGCTAGCGCAACAAACACCATTTCCCCCTTGCGGATTTGCTTGCCTTGAAGCTCGACGTCTTCCGTTGCCAATCTCATATTATTGACCTCAACGGGCCCGTCATAGCGCAAAATTTCTTCTATCGCCGAATGGATCAGCTCAGGCTCGTTTTTCAGCTTCTCCAGCTGCTCTGGATGCTCCAATAATGACAGCACGCCGTTGCCGATTAAATTCACCGTCGTTTCATGGCCGGCTATGATAAGCACGAATATCATCGCATACAGCTCATGCTCGCTAAGCATATCCCCATCTTCCTCGACACGAATGAGGTCGCTGATCAAATCCTGCTTGAGATCGCTTCGTCTTCTAGCAATTAAGTGCTGCAAATAATCGATGAATGCAATCAACGCTTGCTCGCTGCGTTCGGCATGCTTCGGATTATTAAAACCTTCCATGATGGCGCTCGACCAATCACTGAATTTATCCTGATCCTCAATCGGAACCCCTAGCATTTCGCAAATCACTTTGATCGGCAAAGGGAATGCAAAATCCTCAATCAAATTCATTTCTCCCTTTGCCTGAACTTGATCAAGAAGATCATTAGTCAGCTCCTCAATTCGCCCCCTAAGCTGATCCACCATTCTTGGGGTAAAGGCTTTTTGCACCAAACGCCTAAGTCTGCGGTGATCGGTTGCATCCACATTGCTTAGGTTTCGGGAAATAATCTCCACATGGGACGGAAGTTCTACTCCTTCCTCTACCGGATGGTTGGTCACAAATCGCGAATCGCTTAATACTGCTGCAACGTCCTCATACGCCGTAACAATCCACGCATAGTGACCACTGGGCAAAAGAAAACGGGATACTGATTCTTGCTCGCGTACCTCTGCATAGATGGGATGAGGATTTCGAATAAACGCTTCGTTCAAATAATCGATTTTCGACTGGGCGGGTTCCTTATGCTGATTTGTTGTCATTGGGAGTCTCCTTAGGCAATTAGAATTTATTTACAATTCAATTTTATACTATTCGTTCATTTCTTATCAATGATTCGTTGGAACTAATGTAACAAACCTATTAAAACGGGTAATTTTTAACTATACTACCAGTTCATTTTAACGAAGACCTCAAAGAATGATAATGGGAATTGAAAAAAGATGACTCCTATTCAAAAGTTCAAAACAGGAATCATCACTTATTAACTGGCTAATATTTTAATACGGTCAAGCCATTTAGGCAGATACCAAGCGGTTTTCCCCAATAGGCCCCATAAGTTTCATGGAATTCCTCTTGTTATTTTGGCAAGGACGGGTGGCCAGAAAGAATCTTCTGAAAACATTCCCTAATATCGCTACCATTGGCCCTGCCATAACAGGCCCATCTGGAAAAGTAGCATTGATTAGCGTCCTCCGCCTATAAACCTGCTGCTCTGGAAAGTTGATTCTTTCATTGATATACTTAGTCTAAATTTGTTTATTCCTTTTGTTGTTTGGGAGAAGCTAGAACATTACTGGGGTTTGAGCCCGGAGGTAAAAACATGGAAGTTTTTGCAGAATATTTAGCGAATATAGATAACCCGATGCATCGGGCTAGAACCGAAGAGGTTTTGGCTTGGATAGCTGCGAAATTTCCAAATTTAATGCCAAAAATCGCTTGGAATCAGCCTATGTTTACCGATCACGACACCTTCATTATTGGCTTTAGCGTAGCTAAGCAGCATTTGGCTGTGGCCCCTGAAAAGGTAGGCATTAATCATTTTTCTGATGCCATTGTGCAGGCTGGCTATGATCACACCAGTCAGTTGTTGCGTATCAAATGGGATAGTCCTGTTGATTTCTCATTACTGGAGGAAATGATTGAGTTTAATATTTTGGATAAGGCGGATTGTTCGACTTTTTGGCGGAAATGAAAAATAGGGCCACCTCTGATACGGGTTCGTCTCGGGTACGTTTGCAAGCAAAATAAATGTCCAATGCAATTCGGGGCTAAGGCCGCTTAACAATTTTTATTTTTTGTTCGGTCTACTTGACGGGATGCAGTTCACATTTCTGTTGTTGATAACCCTCTTTGAAAAACATGTATTAAATAAGATCAGATTTTTGAAGCAGTCATTGAACGATTAAGGCAAATTCAACTCTTGTAATGTCCTGCTTCGGTGCAAGCCTTGCACCTGGCATTCCAGTAACGATACCAGCCTGCAAGGAGTCTGCAATGCTGTTCAGCGCCCAATCGGAGGCTGCTGCTGCATCTTTGTACGGATGAATGATCTCATCTGTCGACTTGGCAGCAAGTTGGTCTTTTAATTCAGTGATTTTCATCGCCTTGGCTATGATCACTGGATCAAACCATCTAAGCGTGTTGCTTGGAGACGGCAATGGGGAATTTCAGATAGAAGATCATTCAGTTGATAATCGAATCTCCTCACCCAATTCCATCGTTTCAGGTCATTTTAATGATGATGACAAGATCGATCTGGCTATAGCTAACAAGGGAACGAAGAAAGTATATATTTTGTATGGACAAGGGGATGGAACATTTACCACTGGTGACGAATATGGGGGCATCAACGAACCAAGCGCGCTTGCTACAGGTGATTTTAATCGTGATGGATGGGCTGATATAGCGGTTGCTAATAATGGTCCGTCAGAATATTCACTTCATATTCTCTTTGGTGATCAAACGGGCACATTTCGAGAGGAAACGATTTCTACATTTTCGAATCAGTTTTTTTCACTAGCAGTTGGTGATTTTAACGGTGATAAGAAGTTGCTTGATTCTGCCGCTGCAATCCAAAATGCGACTTTGGCTGCTCCAGCGATTAATTTTGAAATTATAGCTATGTATGGAGATCGTACCATTAAGATCGATCGATTCGATCGTTATGTGTCACGTGAGATTGTATTGCCGAGTTTAATCGATCCCACTCAAATAACAACTGCCGTTGTATTAAATGAAGATGGAACAATATCCCACATCCCAACAAATGTCTTTACAAAAGACGGCAAACTACATGCCGTAATGAATAGCTTAACGAATAGTACCTATTCAATTATATGGAACTCGAAGAAATTTGCCGATGTGCAAGGACATTGGAGTCAAAATGATGTCAATAATATGGCTTCGCGCCTCATTGTTGATGGTGTTACAGCAACAACCTTTCAACCTGATCAAGATATCACCCGTGCAGAGTTTCTCGCGATTGTTGTTAGAGCCTTGGGCTTGAAGTCAGTTGAGCAAATTAACTTGCCACAGGATGTGAAGTCCTCAGATTGGTATGCATCTGTTGTACAAGCGGCTTTAGCTTATCAACTTGTTCAAGGTTTTGAAGATAATACGTTCAGACCAGATCAGACGATTACAAGGCAAGAAGCCGCTGTGATCTTATCTAGAACGATGGCGATCACTTCGCTTGCGTCGACCGTGACGGATGCCGAAGCGAACCATGCATTAAGTTCGTTTGAGGACAGTCAACAAGTTTCTGGTTGGGCGAAGAAAGCCGTAGCACTTATGGTCATAAACAATATCATGCAAGGCCATAATCAACATCTTACAGCAGCAAGTCACCTATCACGTGCACAAACTACTGCAATTGTAACAAGATTCTTACAGCAAGCAATGTTAATTAATGAGTAATGGCATAATGAGAGCCGCGGACTTTCCCCCGGCTTTGAATGGGACGGCGAAACGCCTTCTGAAGACATTCAACTAACAAAGAGAAACTGCCCAAACCTGGCTGTGGCCGGGTCTGGGCAGTTTCTCTTTGTTATAGTTGAAAACGGCTAATCTCATCTGCACGTCTCCTATGGGGATATTACACTACCCCAATTTATCTAGCATTCGACAGGTGGGGCGTTCCATTCATTCACGATATACATGCATCAACTCATTAAGGCTCCACCGATTCGGCTACCTTCATGGCCTCGTCGCCCGAAATCGGACCGGACACGCCATACTGAATGCCGTCAACCACCCAGAACAGCTCCGTGAACTCGGCTTGCTCGAAAATAAAGCCGTCCGCTCCGCCCACTTTGGTCTGTGTGAACAGGTCCGTCGGGAACGCCGCCGGCATGCGGCTCGCGCTGAACGTCACCGTCTTATCACCCGAGCCGTATGTGAAGTTTATATCTCTGAGCGGTTGGTCCTTCCTTCCCACGCCGACGATCTCAGCCAGCTTGAAGCCTTCCGGGGCGACTTGAGGAACTAGCACACCGGAACCGAAAGCTGCTTTCGCTGCCTCCGCCGTTCCTAACGGAGTTGTAATCAATTGGGACAACTCCGAACCTGTGGCTCCTCCGTTTCCGGGCAGTACGATTCCGGGCGAATGATCCGCTGGGGTCGGGACTGCGGCGGGCTCTTGCAGCATCGGCAATGCCGTCACTATGACGACTGCCGCGACCAGCGCTGCCGATCCTGCAAGCCAGGCTTTCGGAAGATAGAATCGGCGGCGGCTTCTCTGCTCCGCGGCGGCTTGATTCCTGATCTTCTGTTTAACGCTATCGCTCAATTCCATTTTAGAAAACAACATATCATCCGACTCCTTTTGCAAATGTTGTCGTAAATTACGCTCCATGTCCGTCATCGGTTGTCTCCTCCTTGCGCATTTCCCGAGCCAACGCCTCGCGCGCCCGGTGCAGTCTGTTTCTCACGGTACCCTCGGGCGACGACGTCGCTTTCGCAATTTCCCGTGTGTCCAAGTCCAGATAATAATATAAATACAAAGCCTCCTGATACGGCAGAGGCAGACGCAGCATATGCCGCAAAATCTCGCTTTTCTGCAATCTTTTAAGCGCTTCTTCTTCCACGTTGAATATCCGTCCCCGCTCCATCCGGCTGGGATCGGTCGGCTGTTCCGTAAACATCCGCACGCCCATCTTATCCCGGCAAACGTTGATAGCGATCGTCGTCAACCAGGTTTTAACCGCGCTATCTCCACGAAACGAGTTCCAGTTGCGATAAGCGCGAAGAAATACCTCCTGACTGATATCCTCGGCAAAATGCTGATCGCCGGTATAAAAATAAGCGGTGCGCATGATCGTCGAGCCAAAGCTTTCCATCAGCTGCTCTAGAGCTTGAGAGGGATCTTTCGGGAAATTTTCCTTGTTATTCGAGCCGGCCGGCATCACTGAATTATCACCTCCACCTATTAGACGGCCTGAGCGCATTTTTCGCTGCACTGCGCTTTAAATCTGACAGTCCAATAAAGATTTCGCGAATTTAAGCTTAATTCCCCAAACTCCTTCTAGCTTGAATTTCAAACGATAAAGGCCACATGAACAGTATGCCTGTTGATGCGGCTTTTCGACTTCATCTTTGGTTTAAAAGAACCCCAATATCCGTTTATACTAACACTATTTTCTCTAGATGACCTCTTCGCTGCCAACGACGTGCTCTACCGGATTAGTCGGTTTCTTTTTCAAAATTAGGAGTTTAGACTCAGCTCACAACAATAAATTACATTAAAATAGGAATTATTCGACATTATCTCCTACTGAACCTATGGGAAAGAGAGTAAATAGAAGTTTCAAGCTGATATCTGTATATTACTGTCTTTGTTTACGCTTACCTCAGATTTGATCCAATATTCGCCTTAACTTACACTGTAAATTGTTAGTCTATTCATCCAGATAGAAACAAAAAGTTAAATATATTGAATAAAAGGGGATGATAGACTTGTATTCGCATTTAATCAGAACGTAACCTATCGCACTCGTCTACTCTTTATTACTAGCGTTCAGCTTTTTGATTACTTTTAATTTCTAAACGGTAGTGCTTGGAACTAAAATAAAGAACGATTACAAAGGAGAGATTACTATTATACATACTTATTCCCAATTAAAAAAAACGTTGTCCGTCGCTCTAGCCTCGACCTTGCTTTTATCATTAGGTACTTTGTCAAATGGAGCATACGCTTCAGAGAGTGGACAGTCCTTTCCGACGAGTACATCATTCTCAAACCCTGCAACTTCAATATTCGAAGAAAAAATTGTTGTCAAACTTAAACAACAAGCCTTCCTTCCAAGTAAAGAAGGAAAACTTCAATTGCAACAAGAAGTATCGCCGCTATCAGCTGTCCCAGAATTAGCGTTTGACCCGCTAATCTCGCAGCAATTCTTACCGTCAGCTAACAAAGGCATTACTGATAGTCCGTTTGAATCCGTATTTGATCGCTATTATTATTCCAAGATTCCTGCTGGCGCTGACGTCGAACAGTTGTTACAAAAGTTGCGAAGCTTGTCGCTCGTTGAGGAAGCGTATTTAAGCAAAAAACCAGAATTAGCCAATGCACCTTTTCCAAACACAACAACTGTCCTTCCAGATAACAATCCACGCTTCTCATTTCAAAGATATGCGCAAGCAGATCCTCTAGGTATTAACGCTCCGTATGCTTGGCAATTTGAAGGTGGCGATGGTAAAGGCACCCAGTGGGCCGATATCGAGTGGAGTTGGGCATTAAATCATGAAGATCTAGCTGCTCATAACATACAGCTTTTGCCAGGTGGCATTAATGATGGAGATGGTAGTCACGGTACGGCTGTACTCGGGGTTGTATCCGCGGTTGACAATGCTATCGGCAATATCGGGCTAGCTAACAAAGCAACGCCCATTGTATCCTCTTTAGTTCGTTCAGGTGGCGCAGCAGAAGCCATTTTAGCGGCCACACAAGTATTATCTCCGGGTGACGTTATTCTGCTTGAAATACAGATCGGTTTTGGCGGTCCTTGGTTACCTATCGAAACACAGCCAGCAGAGTTTGATGCCATCCAATATGCAACAAGCTTAGGTATTGTCGTTGTAGAAGCGGGAGCCAACGGTGGTGCTGATCTCGATCAGTACCAGCATTGGGATAATAAATACATCTACAATCGGGATCTCCCAGATTTCAAAGATTCTGGAGCAATACTTGTAGGAGCGGGATCATCAACTGCGCCTCACTACAGACTCGACTTTAGTAGCCATGGCAATCGAATCGACGTTTTCGGTATTGGTGAGAACGTTGCTACCTTAGGTGCAACAAGTACTGCTTCGACAACTGGTTATACCGACTATTTCAATGGAACATCTTCCGCTTCACCTGTCGTTGTAGGCGCGATTCTACAACTGCAAGGAATTGCTAAGGCTAATTTCGGCGAGCCGTATTCGCCAGCTGAAATTCGTAGAATACTGAGATGGTTACCGTTCAATACCCCGACTTCCGATATGGCTAATGATAGAATCGGCACCCTACCCAATTTGAAACAAATTATATCAAATTTACCTACGCCAGGTGCCGTACCTAACGACACAGAAGCACCACTAGCACCAACCAATCTAGTTGTTAGTACTATCACTGACACAGTTACCTTGAATTGGACAGCTTCTACGGACAATGTTGGATTGATCGGTTATGACATTTATGTGAATAACGATCCATTTGCTATAGCAAGAACGACTAGCAACTCCGCTACGATCAGTGGATTAACAAGTGGTTCATATACATTTACTGTCAAGGCTCGGGATGGCTTTAGTAATTTGTCTACGGAAAATAACTCGGTGACGGTTCAAGTTGACGCTTCCTTTACTCCATGGAGCGCTTCCTCCATTTATGTTCAAGATGACATTGTTTCTTATAACGGAGTGAAGTATAAAGCCAAATGGTGGACGCAAAATCAACCTCCAGATCTGAATAGTAATCTCTACGATGTTTGGACTGTGCTCGGTCCTTACTAAAAAGATTAAAAACTTGATTAAATAATAGAGAGGTAGGGGCATACCAATTCCCAACCTCTCTATTATTATCTTTGATAACCCCATACTTCTGCTCTGTAAGTAAACTCCTTTTTTAAAAAATCAATTGTCTTAAATAAAATATTTACATATTCACAATTTACTTATAAAAAAAAGGATCAAGATGCGATGGCGATTACATTCTATTAGGATGCCTGCTTTATAGCTACCCGGATTACGCATCGTTTTTAGCATGTTTTTAACCGATACGTGGTCGATTTGTTCTCCCAACTCACCACCTGCCAAAACCTTCAATGGCAACTTGAACATTCGGTGAATTGTCGTACCACTTTGACATTTATATTATGGTGGAGCCTAGGGGGATCGAACTCTTGACCCCATCGCTGCCATCGACGCGCTCTTCCAGCCGAGCTAAGGCCCCTTATTAAATCTTTATGCTGGTACTCAGTATATTCAGGCACTTACCTCTCCCTCACTCTTCCCCCCCGTAATAACCACCTGCACCCCAATCATCACCACTATAACAGCAAGCATCGCAAGTAGCGCAGCCATAAAGCTCCCACTACGATCATAAATCGCCCCAATTAATAATGGCCCCATTGCTCCTATGATGTAGCCGCCACACTGAGACATTGCCGACCATGCTCCTGCTTCCTCTGGCGTATCCGTCTCGACAATCGGCAGCATAAGCGCCAGTGGAAACAATCCTCCTGCCCCAATGCCAAGCAATATTACAGGTGGCAGCATTGGCAGATGGAAGAGCAGCATAACAATCCCGATTAGCTCAGACACACTGCAAAGGACCAGATAAAATCGCCGTTTCCCAGACCTAGCTACAAGGAATGGAATCGTTAACGATACCGGAATTTGAATAATCGTAAACACAGTAAGGAGCATAGCCGCGCTTGCTGCGCTGTACCCGAAGTTAAGGGCAATCGGTGATATCCATGCCGTAACCGAATAAAAGACACTGGCCATTAATCCGAAAAATAAGGTCAACATAACCGCTTTTTTATTGCGGATTGGCAGCTTCGAACTAGACCGTACCAAGATTTCCTTGCTCCCCTTACTCCCCCTGTTTCCAAGAAAAGCCGACCACACGATTAAGGCCAACACGCCTAAAACAGCCCAGCATGACAAAGTCAGCGTTAAGCTGTGATTGCTGCGATTGTATAAAGGTATGGCAAATGCAGAGGCAATGGCTGCCCCTACGGTCATCGAAGCAGAATAAACACTTACAATGCCGGGCTTTGTGGGGAAATACTTTTTAATAAAGCCCGACAGCAGCGGTCCTGCCAAGCTGATTCCAATTCCGCCAACTAGCGCACTTACAATCAATATAATGACGGAGCTAACAATCCCCCGCAAAGCGGTTGCCCCTGTAATGAGAAATAATGCAAAGAAAATAGTTCGCTCAAGCCCTATTCGATCACGCAATGCGGTTGCCGCTGGAGCAAAAATCCCCATGCATAAGACAGGTAATGTCGTTAGCAGACTTGCGGTCAGACCACTCATTGCCAAATCGTTTTGCATCGTACGAAGCAAAGGGGCAACCGATGTAATAATCGGTCTTAGATTTAAAGCTGCGATAAATATAGCTAACAGTAAAAAATATTTTTTCATACGTGCTGCCTCTCTCTATTTAGCTTTGTAACACTTCATCAAGTATATGGCGCCACATTTCATTGATCAATCCTATAATTTATATTATTATGATAGTAAAAAACTATCATTCAAAGGAGCCTCTGCATGGACAATCGCAATATACAGTACTTTATGGCCGTATTTGAGCTGCTTCATTTTACGAAGGCTGCCGAAAGGCTTGGCATCTCACAGCCTACATTAAGCCAGCAAATTCGCATCCTTGAAGCTGAGCTCGGCACGCCGCTTTTTGACCGCATCGGTAAAAAGGTTGTGGCAACGGAAGCCGGCAAGCTCCTGTCGCATTACGGAGTTAAGATGCTACAAGCAGAACGGGATGCCAAAAATGCGATAAAGGAGCTTCTATCTGGAGAAGGCGGCACTGTCCGTCTGGCCGTGCTGCCCTCGGATTTGGATTTTCAACTCGTCCCGCTGTTCGTTCCTTTTAAGGCGAAGTATCCTCACATCCAACTGCAGGTTTTCTCGACTATCCATGTACAAGAAGAAGTGCTTAACCATAAAGTCGATATCGGAATTGGCTTGCAAGGCCTGCCTGATAAAAGATTAGTCCAAGTCCCGCTTGGCTCGGAGCCTTATTATCTCTTCGTTCATGCAGCAAGCGAGCTTGCTAAACAGAAGGAAATTACACTGCAAGAGCTGGTGCAGCATGCATTAGTTATGTATCCGAAAGGCTTTCTCGGCCGTGATTTAGTGGATGAGGTTTGCATCAAAGAAGGCTTTGAATTAGCTACCGTTATGGAAACCAGTTCGGCCCATTCCTTGCTGCAATTAGTTTCTGCTGGGATAGGCGCTACTATACAGCCGAAAGGCTTGCTTCGTCAATTTCCAGAACGCCTGGACATTGTAGCTATACCCTTTAAAGGTCCTACACCTGTGCGCCATATGGAGCTGATGTATTGTACGGATCGCTTTATTAGCCGCTCGCATCAACAATTAACGGATGGGCTGATTGATTTTTTTCATGGAAAAAATGGCTAGAGCGACTATGCCTTCAGGCAGCCGCAATGATGCAAACAAAAAAGACAGCTGTGCACAAGGGTTGTCCCTTGTTCTAGCTACCTTAAATGAAACGGTTACGATGCGGCACATCACGATTATTCCATCTCCAGCATCTAGCTTAATAAAGGCAATTGGCCTTGCAAATAGGACGATAGCATATGCTTAATAACCGGATCTTCGCCCCCGTCCTGCCTTAAAGCCATACAGATCAAACGAATATCATCGCTTATATACCCGGCGAGATCATGGTTCCCTGTCAAGCGGAATGCTTGCTTGAACGCTTGTTCTCGCCCCGCATGTATTTGTTCACTCTCTTCCACATCAGAACCATCAGCATCGAGCTCCCATCGCTTTGAAGCCGTAATCCATTCGTCATCATTCGCATCACGCCTATCTAAATATTGGTCAGCATCCAGTTCAGAAAATGTTTGTTCCGTAAGCAGGCTCCCTGCCTCCAAACCCTCTAACAATATGTCCAATTGTGATTGACTCACCAAAATCCGCCTCCTAATTAAAGTTCTTTCAAACGCCTAAGTAACGTTCACAATTTCGAAAAACTTGCCCATTGTGCATATTTGCATATTGGGCAATAATATTTATGACAGTTGTATAAAATACGCTTTTTCCATGTATACGAATTTACAAAGGAGGTGTAGTCATTGATTGCTAAACAAACCTTGCGTGATAGGAAAAAAGAAGCCACCGCCTCTGCCCTGGCCGAAGCCGCATTCGAGCTCGCGCTTGAAAAAGGTTTGGATGGCTTCGTAGTCGACGACGTCGTGCAGCAGGCCGGATATTCGAGACGCACGTTCGCCAACTATTTTTCCTGCAAAGAAGAAGCCGTTGCTGCCGTCGCTGTCCCAACAACGAGTGTAGAGGAATATGAGAAATTACTTGCGGGCTTGCCACAAGGAGCAACACCGCTTGATGTGTTGTACAGCCTGATGCAGATGCAGTTTACTGCTGAGTTTCTGCTTAAAATACGCAAATTCATCTCCCTTTCGAAGCAGTACCCTACACTTGAACCGTACATCCTGGGTGTGTTCCGCCGTTTGCAAATGGCAGCTCAGGAAGCATTGGAACCATTCGCCCGCGGACGTTATAAGGACGGTTATACCCATCTTCTAGTCGGCGCCGTTTATGGAGCGTTTGTACCAATACTTGACGGCAGTCTGAACGTCCTGCTTCTGGGCGAGACGGAAGCAGAACCGACAGCTGCGATCCCATTCGATCAATATTTAAATTCGATGTTCGAGTATTTGCGAAAGGGCTTCTAGCCACTACTGACCACCATTCATCATGATATAAAGGAGATTAACATCACATGTCAACATTTTTGTACAAGTTAGGAAAATCCGCTTATGACAAGCCATGGCAGTTCCTCATCGGCTGGATCGCCATCCTTGGCGTCGTAATCGCTATGCTCGCAGTCAACGGCATCCATTCCAGCTCTGAAATGAAAATTGCCGGTACAGAATCGCAGAAGGTACTCGATCAACTAACGAAAGAGCTTCCCGAAGCTTCTGGCGGACAAGCCAGTATTGCCTTTACGGTACCAGTTGGTGAACGTTTGGATACACCAGAACGTTTAGCTTTAATCCAGAAGGCTGTTAATGACGTTTATAATGTAGACTATGTCATTAATCCTGCCAAATTGGCTGCGGAAGCTGGCCTTTCGGCTGCTGACAGCAGCCAAATGGGCGCCGCGGCTGCAGGGGCGAGCCAAGAAACACAAGCAGCCCAAGGAACACAAACGAACCAGCCAAGCGCCGCTGAAATACCTCCTTATGGCCCTTTGATGGTAGATGGCGTTCCGGTAATAGGAGTGATGCTCTCATCTGATGGCAGTCTCGCCCTGTTCCAGTTCCAATTCACCGAGCAGCAGGCTTCACTGCCCAAATCCGTACCAGACGCTGTAATCAACGCCGTCGCAGCTGTTGAGCAGAACAATTCCGGCATTACAGCTATACCTAGTGATTCGCTTAAGAGCACGCCAGCCATAGGCTCGACAGAAGCAATCGGGCTTCTCGTTGCAGCCGTTGTGCTCATTATTACGCTTGGCTCTGTTGTTGCTGCGGGTCTGCCGCTGCTTACCGCTCTTTTTGGCGTAGCGATCAGCATTGGAGGCGCGTATGCCCTCTCAAAATTCATTTCGATCAATGACATAACGCCTATTTTGGCGATCATGATTGGACTCGCTGTCGGTATCGACTATTCCCTGTTTATTGTGAATCGTCAGCGCCGCATGATTTTAGACCAAGGCTTAAGTGCGCGTGAAGCTGCGAGCAGAGCTGTAGGTACAGCTGGCAGCGCGGTATTTTTTGCAGGCTTAACGGTTATTATTGCTTTGTTCGGCATGCTCGTTATTGGCATTGAGTTCTTGTCTACGATGGCAATGGTCGCTGGTGTGACGGTTTTCGTCACTGTGCTGCTAGCCCTGACTCTGCTGCCTGCTCTGCTTGGATTCGTAGGTGAACGTATTTGCTCGCCTAAAGTCCGTATGAAAAACAACAGCTCTGACCAGAAAGCTAAGCATGGCTTCTCGATTCGCTGGGTTAAGGGAACGGTGAAATACCGCTGGCTTATTATTATCGGAGTGATCATCGTTCTAGGCACGGCAGCCATTCCGGTTACAAAAATGGAGCTCGGGATTCCCTCTGGCGCCTCGGCAAACCTCGATACGGCTGCAAGGCAAAGTTATGACGCGATTTCCAAAGGATTTGGAGAAGGCTTCAACGGTCCCCTGCTTCTGGTGGGCGAGCCGCAAAATGCCTCCGATACATTTACTCCTGAAAAACTCGGCAATCTCGTCCAAGAGCTTCAAAAGCATGACAATGTTTCACTCGTAACATTGATGGGTGTGAACAAAACGGGCGATATGGCGATTATTAGCCTGATTCCCAAAACAGGCCCAACGGACTTGGCAACGAAGGATCTAGTAAACGATCTGCGTGCCCCAGAATCAAGCATTGCGCAAAATACGGATATTAAGCTGGGCGTGACCGGATTCACCGCTATTAATATTGATATGTCGTCAAAGCTGTCGGAGGCGTTCCCTCTGTATGTGGGCATCATTGTCATTCTGTCCATCATTATTCTGCTGCTTGTGTTTCGCTCGATCATCGTTCCCATTAAAGCGACGGTCGGATTTATTCTCAGCATACTTGCGACGTTCGGCCTTACTACAGCCGTTTACCAGTGGGGATGGATGCATTCACTCTTCGGCTTTGACACAGGCGGCCCGCTGCTCAGCTTTATGCCTATTCTTGTCACTGGTATTCTTTACGGACTGGCGATGGATTATCAGGTCTTCCTAGTAAGCTCTATGCGTGAGTCTTACGTGCATGGTCATAGAGGAACCGACAGTGTCGTTCACGGCTATGATCTAGCAAGCCGCATCGTTCTAGCCGCTGCTGTCATTATGGTATCCGTCTTTGCCGGATTCATTTTCGCACCTGATGCCATGATCAAACAGATCGGCTTCGCGCTGGCTATAGGCATCCTTATCGATGCTTTCATTGTCCGTATGACACTGGTTCCAGCCGTCATGGCTGTCTTCGGAGACAAAGCTTGGTGGCTGCCAAAATGGTTAGACCGCATTCTGCCTAACCTCGATGTCGAGGGTGACAAGCTGATTACCGCACTGAATGCTCAGGGCAGCATCGACAGCAAAAAGAAGGCGAACAAGCCCGCATAACGTTCAACATTTTCACTCTATCTATATTGAAATTTCGTTTATAAAAGGAGGGTGAAGCTTGCGCCACACCCTCCCCACGGCATTCCGCCAATAAAGCAAAAGAACCACGTCATAGGATGTGGTTCTTTTGCTTTATTGATTTAATGATTCGGATTCAAAAACAACCGTTGGCGCCCCACTCTTCATTCGCAACGTAAAGTACGCGGGACCTAGCGGCGAAGGCTGGACTTCTCCGCCGGTTATGCTGCAGGCTCCCGCCCAATCCGGCAGCTTGACGATTATGTCGGTATCCCTATCTGCCGTCAACTCTGCTCTGAACGAACCCGTTTCTTGATTCCACGATAGCGCCACTTTGCCTGTGTGGAATCTCCAATCGGCCAGACGCCCCCGCTTCCAACGCTTCGGCAGCGCCGGCAGCAATTTAATGAGTTTGTCGGATACCTGAAGCAGCTGCTCCTGCACAGCATTCACCCACCCCATATTGGCATCCAATTGCACCGGAGCCGTAGGCATTTGCATCGATAAGCCCATTCCCCGCCAGTCGTTATGGAGCGTGAACAGATTAGGCAGCAGACTCGATCTGGAGAGGATATCCAGACAATTCAAGGAGCTGTCCCCATCTCCAAAACGAGCATAAATAGCAGCCATATGAGCTAGCGACCACCCGCTTTGGGCTCCAATCTCGCGCCGCTGCACAGCCTTTTCAAACGCGCCGAACAAGGTAGGATCACTCTCTTGCGTTAATTCCTGCCCAGGGAAAACGGGGTACAGATGAGATAGATGACGGTGCGCATACCGATCCTGAAAAGCAGGATGGAGCCACTCTCTGACCGCGCCAGCCTTATTCAGCCGATACGCGGGTAATCGCTTCAGCATGCGGCTCCATTCCTTCTCTGCCTCCGGATCGCCGCCCACCTTCCGATTCGCTGCTATTAGGTGCTGCAAAAGCTCTTTCAGAATGGCAACATCCATCGTCGCATTGATCGCCGTAGGCATCGGGTGCGCAAGCGGTTTGCCATCAGCCGGCATGAAGTTGAGCGGAGTATTTTCCGGCGATACAGAGGGATATATTTTGTAAAAGCCGTCCGCGTCCGTAACCAAGAAGTCCTCGTAAAAAAGCAACGCCTCGAGCATGAACGGCAGCGCTGTCTCCTGCAGAAATTGAACATCTCCGGTAAAACGGAAATGCTCATAATAGTGCCGGGCCAGCCAACCAGCTGCGCCGATCCAATTCAGAATGACAGGCACTATCTGATTAGGAACGCCGATGCCCGGCGTGGAGCCTGCTGGGATATAAATACCGCGGCAGCCGTACAGCTTGCTTGCATTTTCACGAAAGTCTTCCATTAATCCCTCATAGTAACGGAATAAGGAAGGGACCAGTTCGCCCAGACCTCCAACATGCGCATGCCAATACATCATCTGGATGTTCTCGTTCGCCATGTTATGGCACCATACCAGCCTATAATCGCCTCCCCAAAGCCCACACAGGCCGAAAGGCTCCGCCTCTTCCGCAGATGAGGTGCCGCTCAAAAACAAATAACGGCCATAGGCCCACATCTTGCGAACAAGTGCCGGCGGCGCCTCCCCCTCATACGCATCCAGCAGCAGCCGCTCATTAGATCGCAAATCATCTTCCGCGTCATTGAGCTTCAGCGAGGCTGAATGATATAACGGCCGATGCAGGGCGATATGGCGCTCAAGCAGTATTTCATAGGAGGAATCGACAACAAGCTCGGCCAGTTCCTGCTTCAGCCGCTCCCAGTCCCTGGAGCGCTCGCCCAGGACGAACAGCTTCACAAGCACCAGCAGCCGCCTCGCTCCCTCGAAGCGGATGACGCTTCCCGCCGCTTCCATGCTGCCGCCCTCCGGAATGACCAACATGACCGCTCCGAAATCTGTTCCATCGTCATTCGTTCCGGCAAACCAGACGTAAGCATCGCCTGCTCCCGTTTCAATCGATTGCTCAAGCTCCTTGAATTCCGGCGTATCCGCCCAGCGATCGCTCGGGTGAAGATCCAGACCGATCTCACCCGATACGCTGGCTTCCTCATTTCCTCCAAGCTCATAGACAACCGAATCGTCTGCGCGCGAAACGAACAGCCTCCGACGATACTGGCTCGGTCCGTCCGTCCAGCCTACCGTTATTTCTCCGGTGTCCATCTCAAGCATCCTGCTGTACCCGCGAAAGGCATTGCCGCAGGGCATGACAAGCCGGATCGCAGCCAGCGGAAATCTGGAAGCGAGCTTCGTCCCGTAACCGCGCTCCTTTAAAGCATTCGCAAGCTGCCAGCTTGCCTCTGCATATCGCTCTGCGTCCATCAGCCTGCGGGTCTGGGCTAGGGTATCGCTTACATCCGGCAGCTCATCCTTGCGCCCCCAATGCCATAGACGGGCATGGTTAAGCAGCACCGTCTCCTCCTGTACGCCG
Organism: Paenibacillus liaoningensis; assembly: GCF_059609455.1. NCBI lineage: Bacteria > Bacillati > Bacillota > Bacilli > Caryophanales > Paenibacillaceae > Paenibacillus > Paenibacillus liaoningensis. Next base: position 88,265 of record NZ_JCAALU010000014.1, on the reverse strand, counting down.
CCGAATACGGATGCGCCAATTACGCCGTTGCCCGAGGGAAGCGCTTCGCGCCACATATTCCGCCACCATGACGCGGGATAACTCATCAAAAGCTTATCGGCGCTTCGCTTGTCTTTTTGCTGCCGCATCCGTATCCTTCCTCCTTCGCTTGATCCTCTTCCTGCCATCTCGTTAAATAATGGCAGTATCCGACTGCCTGCGAAGCCGCTCCAGCTCAACGCTTGCCAGCAGAAGCGGGGCAACGCCCATTAGTACATCGCTGACGACCTGCTCGCTCATATAATATTCATAGGAGCCGTCGCGATACTTGCGCCCGCCCAAGCCTGCCCCGTTACAAATGCTGTGGAGATGAACGCCATGCTCATCCTCGGTTACGAAGCGCTCAAGAATTCCATCATATGCGAGCTCCACTGCCTGCCTGTCAATCTCAGCCAAATAACCGAGCCGAATGCCCTTAGCCAGCGCATACGTCAACATACACGAGCCCGACGACTCCAAATAGTTTCCTTGGCGGCCGTTGCAGTCCAGCAACTGGTACCACACGCCGCTCTCCTGATCCTGAACGCGCAGCAAGGCATTCGCCATCCGCTCAAAAATCCCCATCAGCTGGCCGCGTTTCGGATGATGAACGGGAAAATGCTCAAGCGAGTCTACGAGCGCCATGGCGTACCAGCCCATCCCGCGTCCCCACACATGCCGGGAGCGGCCCGTGGCGGCATCGCACCAGCGCTGTTCCCTGCTCTCGTCCCATGCGTGATGCAGCAATCCCGTTTGGGGGTTGCGCGTGCGCCGTTCGATCAACAGCAGCTGATGCGCCGCTTCATCGAACCAACCGCTCTCGCCAAAGGTGTTGGCAAATTCCGCCATAAACGGAGAAGACATGTATAGACCATCCAGCCACATTTGGAAGGGATATATTTTTTTATGCCAATATCCGCCTTCATCTGTACGGGGCTGCCCAATCAATTGAGTAATGAGAAGCCGGGCGGCCTGCTCATACTTTGAATCTCCTCCATTTCTCCATAGTCTCAGCAGGTTTTTTCCTTTGTTAATATGGTCGAGATTGTAATCCTCCAGCGTATAGCCGCGAATGGAGCCGTCCTCTTGGATGAAAACATCCATATGACGCTTCACTGTTGCTTCGTATTCAGATTCTTCGGTCCAATCGCCGAGCCTCCCGATCGCCGTCAGTGCCATCCCGGCCACATAGCCCCACTTATTAGCAATATTCGGGTGATAGCCATCTTCGCTTTGGGACAAAATCGTTCTGGCGACCCTAACGGATATACGTTCTGCATTAAGGATTTCAGTTGCAGCATTCATCAGCTTCTCCTCCTTTTGGTTACTTTTCCAGCAGCGGTAAAGAACTAAAATCTTCTGGAATGTCGACTATATACAAATTGCCATATCCGTTCTTATCGCTTGTGAAGAGCAGCCTTTTTCCGTCCGCATTGAAACGCGGGTGGGCGTGCACCTTCTGCGAATGAAAGCTGCAGCGCAGCTCGCACAGGATTCGCGGGCCTTCGTACGCGCCGTCGATCTTGCGCCATAGGCTAAGCGTCTTGACCGCTCCCTTCCCATCAACGATCGCTTGCCCCAATCCGTCCGCATAGCCATGCCAAGTATCGAAGCCGAACTCCGTCTCTTCCATGCCTGTATTGTCATAACGAATATTGCCAAAAAAATTGGTACCGTCCACTCGGAATCCATGATAGCCAACCGTTACGCCATCCGGATAAAAAAATTCATGCCCAACCTTCTCGCCTTCCTCCAGACGCTCCCTGATCTTCCAAGCATGACCCGTGCGCAGGTCCAGCCCCCAGATACGATGGTCTACCAAATGCCATGGGCCTTCGTGGCAAAAGGTCATCAGCCAAGGCTCCTTTGGGGATGTATTGATATGGGTAATGAATCGGTTCGCTTCATATACCTTCTCTCCGCCGCCGATCTGCGCATCAATACGTACGATCATGCTGTGGGGCGCGGCCTCCATCAACTCCCGATGGCCGACATAGCCGTTGCCTAGATCGAGCCGGATGCGATACGACAGATCCTCCTGCACGCAGGTCATAATGAACCGGCCGTCGGCTGTCGCGTTCGCATTGCCCAGATGATAGCCCTTCGGTGCTTCGTAGATCAGCTTCTCTTCAAGCGATTCAAGGTCCAGACGAATGAGGCTTCGTCCCATCTTCACGAACGCCGCGCTCCCGTCAGGCAGCAGGCAAGCATCCAATTGATCCACATCGTTGTAATCCGTCAGCTGGGTTATCAAACCGCTCTCCACATGCAAGCTGTACAGGTTCGCGCAATTTTCCCTGTCCGAGATGAACAACAGCCGTTGTTCTCCGTCATACCAACCGTTTTCCGTAAAATATAAATGATAGCTATGCGCCTTATAATTGGTTAATTGCGTTACTTCAAGGCCTGTTAGCCGATCAGTTTCCGTCTTCCGTTCCGAGGGCCACACGGTTCCTTTTGCAGACATGCTCTCGCCTCCTGAATATTGAAAGCTTTAGAAGCCTCTACAGCCAGGGCTTCAGCCCTTCCCATTTCACCGACCAGCTTCCATCCTGTGGGAAGCCCGGATTGAGGGCAGCCGGACTAGCCGCCGATTGTCCGGCTTCGTTTTCCTTCCAGCCAGCAGCCATCATGGCAACGGCGGTCAGCAGCCCGCCGTTGCCCGGCAGGTAAGCGGATAAGCCAGGCCGCTGATAATTATGACCGTTGGTTAGGTACGTATTTTTGGACGCATCCATTAAAAGGAAATCAACGGCGAGATCCGCTTCTCCGAGTCTTGCTGCCGTCATTGCACACATCGGGAAATCCCAGCCCCATGCCGATTCCCAGATCCATACTTCCTTCACCTTCAGCAGTGTATTCAGCATGACCTTGCGGTCGATTAACGCGCCCGGCAAAACGCCGAGTGCTCCCAGCATGGACGGATGGTCGCGATTTTTCGTCAGAAATGTTTCAAGGCACTGCTCATGGGCAAGGTATACGCCCTCCGCCTGCGGAGGCTCAGCTAACGAACCGGCAACCTCTGCCCAAAGCGGGTTCACAGGCTGCTGCATGCGTTCCGCCCAACAAATCGCAATTTCCAAGCCATACTTCCAGTATTCCAGCTCGTAAGGCGGATTTTTGCTGTCCTGCATCGAATGGCATTCCTGTGCCGGAATAAGGGGCGGCCCCAGATCATAAACCCGCTTCTCATCATTCCAGTGAGCGAAGGAAACCATGAAATCAGCCGCTTCGAACACGATGCTGCGGAACCGCTCCAGAGTATCGCTCGACGGATCCGCCTGATAGCAGAGCTCGGCAAGCGTCATTGGATGCGGCTGCTGCCAGATTAGCCCGTTTGCAACCGGCGATGGGCATGGCTTGCCGTCGAAGCCTACCATCTTGGGCCAACGCGCCCCTTCATAGCCTTGAGACTGCGCCAATTCGCGCGCGACCGGTAAGATTTGCGCGTACCAATCCATGCTGTTCAGCAAATAATTCTCTCTGCCCCACAATGGAAAATGAGCCGCATGCCACCAATGCATCTCCAGATGCGACTTGCCAAACCAGCTATTGTACATCAGGCCTGTTTCTTGCGGCGGCAGCGAGCCTCCACTGTGCAGCGCAAGCAAAAATTGCGACAATACGACGCGTCTCTCCAGCTCATAGGCTCTTGGATCGGCGCTTCCGGAGAAGTCGATTGCCGCGCCGCTCATCCAGAACGATTCCCAATGACGCGCGCTTGCGGACTTGATCGCTTCGACCTCTTCCGTCTGCGCCGACTCCTGCGCGAAGCCGATGGAGAATTCCAGCAATTCTCCGCCCGGGTCCGGCAGCAGCGTAAATTCGTGAACACCGGTCCGCTCCAGGCTCCCGGCGCTCCAAGACCAACTGACCTCATAGCGGTCCTCGTCCATGATTCTCACGATAGTTGCCCCGTTAACGCCCGTCTCGCCTAGCTCCGTAAGATGCCTGCCGTCATTGTCCAGATCCGGAAATACAGCCTTGGCCCATGTGGTAGATATCATATCAGGCGCTGGAAAACGGATGAAAACCTGCAGCCTTCCCTGTTCAATTAGCGGCGAAGCGACGCTTACCCCAATCGCATCAATCGTCGGATGGCAAGCGGTCATGACATGAACCGGCACGCCGCTCACTGCGAATTCGCTTGTCAAAATGCCTGTCCATAGATTCATTTTTTGGGTCATATTCGTTATATCCTCGGCCTTTGCTTCTTCACCCGATTCTGATAAAAATCGAAACGAAATGCGGCCAAGCTGAAGGCGATGGGGGTTTTGTCGCAGCCAGTGGTACGCCTCTGGCTTGTCGCCCGGTTTCATCGCATACCCAACCGCCCTGCCGTACGTATCGTAGGCCTGGTACGCGGCATCGCTCTCGGTGAATCGTCCCGAGCCGCCTGTATAATGCCATCCCCAATTGGACTGCGTGCCCAGCGGCACCTCATATTGATTCGGAAAAGTCTGCAGGCCGGTAATATCGGCGCTGAAGGCAAACTCGCCATTGCCTACGGAAAACGGGGACACCGGGTCCCATTTATTCAACTCCGGTTGATGGCGTTCCACGATCTGTCGTCTGTCCATTGGCTCCTCCTATTTGCTAGAACCCAGAGGCTGCGCAGCCTATAATCATTCGAACGGGAAATCCATCCGGGTTCTCATCATATCCCGGTACTTGCCCGGGGTAATATCCTTGAATTTGCGAAAGCTGCGAATAAAGCTATTCTCATGTTGATAGCCAACCATCAGCCCGATATCCGAAATACGGTCATCCGTCTTTAACAGCAGCTCACTCGCCCGCTCGATACGAAGACGAGTCAAATAGTTATAGATCGTTTCTCCCGTTTCTTGTTTGAACAGCTGGCTGGCAAGACTGCTGCTAACGCCAATCGCCTCAGCTACCTCCGGTATGCCTATGGGCTCGTTAAGATTTTGCTTCAAGTAGTCGACCATCCGTTGGCACATGATAAAGTCCTTGCTCTCGGCCAAACGGCGGAAGCGCTGCGCCAGCACGGCAGCCCTGCTCTCCAGTTTATCTTTGATATCCTCCAAGCGAAGGGTATCTATTCGAACATACGTTTGAAAATAAGAGCCTTCCGAGGCTGGGCGTATTTGCTCGATCCTCTCGATGGCCGACTGCAGGAAGGATACGGCCACCGATGGGTACCCGTATTGACAGCGGATATTATCGGTCATTCGAACGACTGCTTCCAGAGAACTCGGCTCATCGCCCATTTCTATAGCGCCAATCAATTCATCCAGCGCGCTTTCAAACTGCAGCGGTTCGTTCACTTCATGCCCGGACACCTCTTGGAACGTGATGACCTGTCCATAGCCTTGGTACAGCCGGTATGTAAGCGCATTCTCCGCTTCCAGCATCACTTGCTTTAATTTTGCAATATCCGTCTGCGTGTTGCTGACCCCAGCCGATACGCTGAATTTCAATAAGCGTGACACTACCTCTAGCGATTCAGCCAGCTTGCTCTCGCATCGCTGCCCTTCTACACGCGGCTGCAGCAAGATGGCTGTCTTATCCGTTCCGAAATCGGCGCATACGATTCGCCACTGCGGCTCGAACAGTTCAGCCACAATATTGGCCAATGCGAATTTTAACAGGGAATGATCGCCGCCGGTAAATGTGCGAGACCATTCCTCATAACGGTCAATCGATAGAACGGCCACCGTCACCGGCGCCTCCGTCCATTCGCCAAAATAACGGTTCCATTTCTCTTCAATGTCCCGCTTCCCGCTAAGATTGCCGGAATAAATATCAGTAAGCAGCTTCGAGGCAGCCTCCGACATCGACTCCCGGACAAGCTGAGCCAGATGCGCATGATTGGTAAGCAATTCACCAGCAAGCTTCTCTAGATCCATGCCCTCCGATCCGCTCTTTTTGCGGTCATACCTGCTGAACAGCTGCTTGAGCCTGCGCACGGGACGGAAAGCCGCCGCATTAATATAGAAAATCGTTAACCCACCAAGCCCGAGAGCCGCAATGGATACTAAAAGAACCACCTTCGCCACCCGCTTGGACTTAGCCAGCAGGCTGTCCTGCTCAACAATAGACACATAGCTCCATCCCGTTACAGGCGATTTGAGCTGATTAATAAGCAATTGGCGATTCTGAATGGTGATATCCCCGCCATCGTCCTCTTTCAACGACTCAATCGCATGGTTTACCGACTCTTGATTAAACTCATAGTTCGAAACGGAGTAGAGCAGCTCGTCATGCTCGTCAATAATATAGCGCATCCGGTTCAAATTGTTCATGATTGGCGGATTCAGCTTCGCGAATAACTCGTCATTTTTAAGATTGACAGCTACGATTCCTTTGAACTCTCCTTGAATCATGATCTTACGGAACAGCGTAACGCTTGAGCCTTTAGCTCCTGCCCCTTCAGGCACCATCCTTTTCTTAATGAGCGTCGTCCTCTCTCCGAATTCAGAAGCTACGCCGGTCCAGTCGGAATCGTCGAATGTCAGCCTATTGGAGCTGAAGCCCTGCGGAATTGCCAGGAAGCTTTCCCGGGTAAGATCATAAACATAAATGCTTTTAATATATTTGGAATTGCTGATTAATGTCGATAGAAACTGGTAGGCCTCCGTAATATTCGTATATGAGCCCTGTGATTTGCTGGTCAAAAACTTGTAAACATTATCATTCAAAGCGACTTGAATCGCGACCTTGTCGCTCTCGCTGATCAACTCGTCGATCACGTTCATATCGAGCTTCAGCATTTGGCGCTGCAATTCGCTGAGCTCTTCCTGCATCACCGATTTAGACGTGTTGTACGAGGTCAAGCTTACAGCCAGAATAATGAGAAAGACGGAAACGGTCAAAATCAGCACGAGCCTAACTTGGGTATGTGCCAGATTATATTTCAACCATTTCTTGATAGACTGCGTCACGATAAATCCCACCTTATGCCGAGGATCCTTCTATTATAACGTGATCCTGCTCTCGCAACATACTCAGCCCGATCTTCTTACTCACACTCCAAAGCCCCTCAAGCCTTTTCTTTCAACCATTCTTTCATTCGCTGCGTTTCAATGCCGGCAAGCAGTACGATGCCGATACCATGCGTATCATTCAAATTCCAGCCTAAATCATGCTTATAGTAAGCATGGGAATAGGACCAGCTGGAGCCTTTGCATACCCCGTACAGATTCCCTCGTTTGTCGATGGCCCGCTCGCATAATCCCTGCCAGCCGGTCAGCGCCGCCCTGATGTACGGCTCCGGATTTTCGAGCCAGCTATGGCGAATCCCGAGCGCAAAGCCGTAAATGAACATCGAGGTACACGAGGATTCCTCATATGACTCCGCATCGACCAATACTTGATGCCATAGGCCATGCTTGCCCTGCAGCCTGCGGTATCCTTCGGCCAAATCCCGATAGAAAGCGAGTATGGACGGGTAGCTCTCATGCGTCCTTGGCAATACTTCGAGCAATACGGCCAGCGAGAAAAATACCCAGCCGTTGCCCCTGCCCCAGACCGTCCCAGACGGCTTGCTATTGCGAACATCATACACATGAGACATGACCTGCCGATCCGCCATGTACAAATACTTCTTATAAAGCAGAAGCTGCCCCGCGGCTTCATCCATATAGCTCGCATCGCCGGTAAGCTCGGCATACCTGCATAGGAAAGGAACGCTCATGTACATATCGTCGCACCACATCGTGTTATGCATACTCGGGGAGACGCCGACTTTGCGATACAGCGCTCCGTCTTCCATGCGGTCCTGCACGTTCATAATATAATGGGCAATATCATCCGCCACCGCACGCGAGCCTTCAATCAAGCGGTCGCGTTCTGCCATAATGGCTAGCGCCCCAAAGGAGCCGCAGTCATCAAGACTGTCGATATGCGACAGCTGGTTGTTTAAGCCTGCTGCTCCGAAGCGCTCGCGGTCCCACAGCGAGTAGGCATAAGTCGATGTCGCGAACTCGACATGGCCCGCAACGTAATCCGCCAAATCTTCACGCTTAAGCAGCCGGCTTGAACCCAGCAGTCCTGACAGCGTAACGCCAAGCGGATAATTCCAACGGCCGTAAAGCTCATTTTCGAGAAATGGGCGTACATGCGCTCCCGGCTGATCCGTCGTCCAGAAAACGTTCGTGAAGCGGTCGGCCGACACCTTGCCCGGTGCCAGATAATCGGCCGAATCCATATTCGCTTCCGGTGAGAGCGGACCCAGCAGCAGCCATTTACCTTTATAGCCATGCACGCGCCGCCCGAGAACCAGTTCAACGTTAGGCGATGCAATGTCCTCAAGCTGAAAACCCCATCCTTGCCCATCGCATCGGCAATGGGCGATTAGGTCGCCGCTCCCCGGGTCTGCACCCAATTCGAGGGAGAAGTCTCCCGCTTCTCGAACCGCGTATACTTCTTTTCCCTGCCATATAAACTGTAATGGACCGTATGCGGTTCCTGAGATCGTGACTGGCTGCTTAGAGACGGTACGGTTGGCGATCGTCGTCCATGCATAAGCGGAATAGCCAGGCTGCATGCCATATAAAAGATCCAACCGCCCTTTCCCCTCTTCTCGTGCAGGCAGCCATTCCGCTCCAGTAGCTGCTTCCGTCTGATTCGTGCCCGGGATGCGATTAATCGGATGGGCCGACGGCGCCGTATAGATCCAGCCTTCCTCCCCGTCCCGCTCATCGGATGGAGCCAGAAAGTGAAAAGGCTTATTTTTGCGGCTGCCTGTTCCGAACGCCGCTCCGCAGTTTCCTTCCTGTCCCACCCCCAGCTCCAGAACAAAGTGATTCCATCCCCGCAGCAGATTTATCTTTAGCTTTATCGGCAGTACGACTGAAGTCGGATCCGCTTCGGACATCTCCTCCTCCGGTGACGAGCCAAAGCGCTGATCCCCATTGTGATGCAGCTTCACTTGCCCGTAGCAGCGAAGATGGAAGATGAACTCCTGCGGCTGATCGATCCAGAGCTTTGCCCAAGCGTAAACCCGCAGGCCTGCTTCCATTTCCTTAAACATGCTTCTCAGCGGAAATTCATATAAGTGGTCCGCTCCCTTGCGGACCGCGCTGGCCCGAGTCACCCGGTACACAGGGCCATGAGGCGGATTATCGCCGACATACCGCTGCGCAATAACCTTGAGCACATGCGGAATGCTTCCGCCCTCCGTCTGCGCGGCCATGCTTTCCATCGAATCGACATACCCGCTTAGGTTAGCTGCCATTACCCTCCTCCTCTCTGGCCGTTTAGGCTCTTTGGACGCTCCTGCAATTCGCTGCCAGGGCTGCCGGTACCGCTTTCCAGCACTTCCTCGATCGTAACCAGGCGATGCTCCTTTACCGAGCGCCAGACCGCTTCGCCCGTCGCCACCGAATAAGCGCCGTCAACCGCACCCGATAAGATGCGGAACGGCCGTCTACGGTCCTCGCCCATGAATAAGTCTTCCAGCAGCAGCGGATCGCCCCCGCCATGTCCGCCTTCCCGGTGCACGACATGTATCGTTTCCTTTGAGCCGAACAATGGAAAGTAGTCGATCGTTTGGACAGGCGTAGGGAATGGCGTTCTGCCAGGCATATGATATTCCACCGTCTCGAGCCTTCCTTTCGTCCCGTTAATGGCTAGCCGATAACCTTCATAAGGCAGCGAGAAGTTGACGGAATAACTGAGCAGCGCGCCGCCGCTGTATTTCACGGTCGCGGCGTACGTATCTTCAATTTCTATTTCTGAATCGAAAATGCAGCGGTCCGGACGGTAATCCGAATAGGGAAACGCCGATGTCTTCCCTGTATCAAGAGACCCGAGATGATCATCCGGCACTTTAAGATTCCGGCTGCGGGCATTCCACCGCGAGTAATACGAGCAGTCCTCGGTATGAGAGCAGGTGCTGCAAAATCTGCCGTCCTCCTTCCTCGGATTCGCCTCGCCTTGGGCGCCATAATAATTCAAAGCACCAAAGGAAAATACTTCTACCGGCTTCTGATCAATCCACCAGTTGACCAAATCGAAATGATGTGTGCTCTTGTGTACGGACAAACCGCCCGACAGCTTGCGTTCCCGGTTCCACCTTTTGAAGTAGCTCGAGCCGTGATACGTATCCAAGTACCAGTTCAAGTCAATCGATGTTATTCTGCCAAGCTTCCCTTCCTGCACAATCTCCTTAATCTTCGTATGAATCGGGGCATAGCGGTAATTGAAGGTCACGATAACCGAGCCCTTGCTCGCCTTCTCTGCTTCAATAACGCGCTTGCTGTCTTCTCCCGTTGTCACCATTGGTTTCTCTGTAATGGCATCCAGATCATGCTTTAGAGCGGCAATCAGGTACTGCGCATGCGTGTCGTCGCGGCCTGCAACGATAATCACGTCAGGCTTCGTTTCAGCGACCATTCGATCAAACTCGTTCTCGCCGTAGGTTCTTATGTCGGCATGCTCCGGATATCTCGAACGGTACAGCTCAAAGCGCTTGGGATCTCGGTCAAGCAGGCCGACAAGCTCGCAGCCTCCAGCGAAAGTGGTCAGGATAGGCTTGGCGAACATGCCCAGCGCACGTCCGCTCACGCCGCAAATGGCGTATCGTTTTCTCATCTTATCCAGTCCTTTCTTGCATTTACGCGATCATGAAGACTTCCGCATACCGCTTATTCCTTCACTTTGGCATACCATTCTTGGACGCGCTTGGTGACGGCCTCGCCTCCGGCTTTATTCCAACGCTCAACGAACTCTTCAAATTTCTCTATTGGCCATTCGCCAATGACGATTTTCGTCAGATATTCTTGAAAAAGCTTATGAGATTGGATATCCGGGAAGCCTTCGTACACCGTATTCGGCAATCCGTCGCCGGCGATTCGACGCGCATCGGACGTGCTGACCGCGAAGACATCCTGCACCATCTTCTGCATGTCTTCCGGGATCGTCTCCTTGATCCTTACATCCATATCTTCCTTGGTCGTCAGATTGCGCATCCCAAGCGCGATAGGCCGGCTGTCCTCTGGCGGCAATATGACCTTCTTGCCGTTTACGACTTCATGCTGCTGGCCCTCTATGCCAAAGCGAATAAATTCATCGTTGCTTTGGTCATAGAAAAAATCGAGCAGCTTAAGAGAATATTCGGCTTTATCCTTTGCAGCAGTCGGAATCATCCACTCCGGCTCGCCCATGCTCTTCTGCGTCACAAAGCCTTCAAAACCTTCGGCCTTAGGTACCGGCATGCCGACTACGTAAGCATCGGGCGCTCCTTTGAGCATCGCAGTATAGCGTTCGCGGAGATTGGCTGGAAGGTGATACCAGCTGCCGACCAGGTTATTGTTGATTTTGGCCTGCCAAACATCGCCTTTGTTCAGAAACGTCTCATTGTCTAATAGCTTCTCTTCATATAACTCACGAATATATGCGATAGCAGCCTTCATATTTTTCGTAACGCCAGCGTATTGAATCTCTCCTTCATAGATATCCCATTCCGGTACGCCTTCCCACATCGCGACACCATACATGCCGAACAGGTGGTCCATCCACTTGCCAAACTCGCGGCCCGACGTAGGCAGCTCATCCGCCTTGCCATTGCCGTTCGGGTCTTTGTCCCGGAATGCCCGCAGAACCTCTTTATACTCCTCTGTTGTTTTCGGCATAGACAATCCCACCTTATCCAGCCAGTCCTGACGAATCATCGGCGCCCGCTCGGGTACGAGAAACACCTTAGGCACATAATAAATATGGCCGTCTGGGGAAGCTGACCGTACGATATCCCATGCTTCTTCCGGAATGTTCTTCCATACATTTGGTGCATACTTCGGCAGCAAATCATCGAGTGGCAGAGCGCCGCCCTGCTTGATTAACGTCTGCTCGATGCCTCCAATCGGACGGAGAATGTCCGGCAGATCATCGGACGCAATCATCAAATTCAGAAATTCCGTTGGCTCCGAGCCTGGTGCCGTCGTCAGCAGTTCGTATACGACCCCCGTCTTCTCCTCCACATATTTCACATGCTCATTATCTTTGCCCGGAATGGTTCCTACGCCCATATGGCTTTTGAATACTTTCACCGTAACGGGCGTATTCTTCTCCGTATCATTCACGGAAGCTGCAGGCTTCTCTCCATTATTGGAACAGCCCGAGAGAATCGAAACGACCAGCAGCGATACTAAAGCGGATACTCTGGCCGACTTTCCAAAAACATGTTTCATCATGTGTTCAGTTCCCCTTTTAATGGAATTAATGCTATATATCAAGCCGGAAATTCGGCTTCATACCTTCTTTTCTTCCGCCCTAAAACCCATCATTCTTTCAAGGAGCCCAGCATAGAGCCTTTCACAAAATATTTTTGCAAATAAGGATATACGAGAACAATCGGGATCGTCGCGAATAAAATTGTAGCCGCTTTCAACGTTGTCGTATTAAAATCGTAGTCACCCAAAACCAGATTGACTGCGGCAAGCTCCTCCGGAGAGGTCAAATAAGCGCGAAGCTTCGTTTGCAGCGGCCATTTCTCCGGATCGCGGATGAACAGCACCGCCCGCTGAAAGGTATTCCAATAGCCTACCGCATAAAACAGGCTTACGGTGGCAATTACCGGCTTCGAGAGCGGCAAATAAATTCGGAATAAGATGCCGGCCTCATTACAGCCGTCGATCCGTGCGGAATCATCAAGCTCTTTCGGAATACCTGTAAAGAAGGTACGAATAATAATCATGTTGAACGTACCGATCACCCCTGGCAAAATGAGCGACCATAGCGAGTTCATCATACCCAGCTCGCGCACCGTTAGAAAGAACGGGATCATCGGCGCATTGAAGATCATGGTAATGATAATACCGAGCATGATCGGCTTACGGATAAGAAATTGCTTATGCGATAACGGGTAAGCCGTCAGCACCGAGAATAGCATGCTCAGCAAAGTTCCAGCTACCGTTATATAAACGGTTATACCGAACGATCTCCACAGTCCAGTGTTCTGCAAAATATGTGACCAGGATGCCGTCGTGAATTCAACGGGGAACAGAAACACCTGCTTGGAATCCGCCGCGATCGGCGAGCTGAAGGAGACGGCCAGCAGTTGAAGGAGCGGAAGCAGCATCGTGGCAGCCGCAGCGATTAGAAACGCGTAATTGAAAAACTGGAATAATTGATCTCCTGTAGTCTTTCTCATCACCACAACCCCTGTTCTGTTTTTCGAGCCATGCGGTTAAATATCCACAATAACACGAATCCGATGACCGACTGGAATAATCCGATCGCTGTCGTGACGCTGTACTGCCCTTGCAGCACGCCTGCCCGGTATACGTACGTCTCGATGATATCACCGACCGAATACGTCATCGGCGTCAATAAATTATAAATCTGATCAAAGCCAAGCTCCAAAAAATTCCCAATATTCAATAGGAACAGTACCAGTATCGTCGGGAACATGGTAGGCAGCGTAATATGGATCGTCTGCTTCCACCGGTTTGCCCCGTCCATCACAGCCGCTTCATATAAGCTTGGATTAATGCCTGCAATCGCGGCCAAGTAGATAATCGTTCCCCAGCCCACATCCTTCCAAATGCCGGAGATAACGACGATAGCTCGAAAATATCGCTGCTCCTGCATGAACAGAATCGTTTCCTGCCCGAACCATCCGCGAAGCATATTGAAGACGCCCTGACTGGACAGCAATTCGAATACGATGCCCCCAACGACGACCCAGGATAGAAAGTGCGGGAGATAAAATAAACTTTGCATGACCCGTTTGGCAAGCATCAGCCTGACTTCATTAAAGAGAAGAGCTAAAATAATCGGTGCCGGGAATCCAAAAACAAGTTGATAAAAGGCGATTGTCGCCGTATTCCTTAATACTAAATAGAAGTCTTCATACGTGAAAATAAATTTGAAGTTGTCGAGCCCAACCCACGAGCTGGACAGGATGCCTTTGAAAATCTGATAATCTTGAAACGCGATCACGCTGCCGGCCAGCGGTAAATATTTAAATACGAGATAATAGATGATGCCAGGCAGTATCATGACGTAAAGCATCCAATACTTTCGCATATTAACGAGATAACGATTCTCCATCAAGTTGAATCCTCCAGTCAATACGCGAGTGGAGCCAGGCTCCAAATGATCCTGCGTATTTGCCATCGTGAACCTCCTTCGCTTCTTGTAACGCCATCTTACCTGTTCAAGTGAAGTTTAAACAATTGATCAATTCAACATGGCACACACAAATCCGCGATCTCGCCCCAATTGGACGAATAGCGCACTCAGACCGCGATAGGTTGATGAACAATTGCGGCTGCCCCACCGTTCAGATGCGCTTCCTCCGGCATGAAAAAAAGCCGCAGCAGCAAGGCTTCAGCGGATTTGTTGATGCTGTGGCGGATTGGTTTGTTGACGCCTTGCGACAATTCCTCATCGTCCCTATGCTTGCTGGACTCAAAGAAGACTGCCGAGATTTTCTCAGCAGTCTTCGCGGATAGACAGCTATCCCTATCCTTTTTTTCTGGCTTGTTTAACGGTTTAAAGCGGGAATTTGCTGTAGTTGAATGATTTGTAAATGGCGAATCTTAATCATAGATCACCTTAAATATTTCAGTGTACCCTCAAAAAAGCTTTATGCCCTCCGAATAGTTTTAGTTGTTGCACACACTACATACTCACGGAGGTAATAAAATGAAAAAATCAGTAATTTTGGCTGGTGTAGTCTCACTTAGCCTAATGGCAACCACTGCTTTTGCCGCACCTGGAAATCAAGGCAAAAACGAAGCAACTATTAAAGTCGAAGCAAAAGGTGCTACTGTGAGCGATTCCGTTTACGGCGACGGAAAGAACGATGGCTCGAAAGGTCTTCAAAATGCGTATGGCAACGTCAAAGATAAACCCGCAGGCGATCGAATTGCCGAGCTGCTTAAAACAAAATATAACATTGATGTGAATGCTGATACTAGTTTAGCTACACTGGTCAATACATTGGAGAAGGATGGAGAACTAAAAGCTGCAGAAGAAGTGCAAGCCGAGGTTGTCTCGCAGGATCCTACCAATATTGAAGAATATAAGAAACTTAGTAAGATAAAAATAAAGCTCGGCAAAAAAAGTGTAAAGGTTTATGTAAATGGCAAAACGCTAAGTACTGAAGTATCTCCCGTTGTTGAGAGCGGACGCACGTTTGTTCCGTTTCGCGCAATCTCCGAGTCGCTGGACGCCGTAGTTACTTATGATAATGTTTCGAAAACGGTGACCGTTACGCGTGACGGTATCGTGGTCAAACTGACGCTAGGCAGTAAAATCGCTACGATTAATGGGAAAGCCGTTACGCTTGACGTTGCCGGTAAAGTTAAAAGCAACAGAGTTTTTGTACCACTAAGGTTTCTTAGCGAAGCACTGAACACCAATGTAACATGGGATAAAGAAACCTCCAGCGCAATTATCATCGATAAAAATACGGAAGCTTGATTATCTAAGCCCTTTAGCTGATTAGTAACCTTTTCAGGAGCCTTATATTCATGTACGAAACGAATCATGGAGTGCCTATGCATCTCTCTTTCGTACGAGAACCAGCGCGACTCCATTCTTAGAGTTACCCCCAAACTCCCGCTGCAGAGTTGCAACCAAACAAAGGATATGTTAAAATTCACTAAACTTAACGATAGGAGCTGAAGAGGATAATGTAGACTTTCTTGCTGAACGTTTGAAGAATAAAACATCATGTTTTGTTCTTTGCGTGCAAGAAAGTTACTTATTCTTTTCACTCAAATATATAGGCTTATTTGGCCCGTAATGGGCTAAATTTGCTGTATTTTTTTGAGCTACAAGAAGGGTAACTTTCTTGTAGCTCTTTTTATTTTTTCAAAAGGGGGAATTTGTCATGTCCTTAATTAAAGTGACGAATCTTACATTTGCCTATGAAGGCAGCTACGATAACATCTTCGATCAGGTTAGCTTTCAAATCGATACCGACTGGAAACTGGGCTTTACGGGAAGGAATGGCCGGGGAAAAACGACCTTTCTTCATTTGCTGCTCGGCAACTATGAATACAATGGCACTATTTCTGCCGATGTCAGCTTTGAATATTTTCCATTCCCTATCGAAAATAAGGAAAATAATACGGTGGATATCATCGACCACATATGCCCGGACTATCAGCATTGGGAGCTCCTGCGCGAGCTTTCCCTGCTCAAGGTGTCGGAGGACGTTTTATACAGGCCCTTCGACACTTTATCGAACGGCGAACAAACGAAAGTGCAGCTAGCTGCCCTGTTTCTAAAGGAAAACAGCTTTCTGCTCATCGATGAGCCGACGAACCATCTGGACATCCATGCCAGAAAGCTGGTCAGCGATTATTTGAAAGCCAAGAACGGCTTTATTCTCGTATCCCATGACCGGGCATTTCTTGACAACTGCGTGGACCATATTCTGTCGATCAACAAAACCAGCATTGAAATTCAGAGGGGACATTTTTCCGATTGGTGGGAAAACAAACAACGTCAGGACCACTTTGAGATGGCCGAGAACGAGAAGCTGCGCAAGGACGTCAAGCGGCTGAACGAAGCGGCAAAACGAACGAGCAGTTGGTCGCATGAGGTGGAAAAAACGAAAAATGGCACCCGTAATTCTGGCTCCAAGGTCGATAAAGGATACATCGGGCACAAGGCCGCGAAAATGATGAAGCGGTCCAAATCGCTTGAGCACAGGCAGCAATCGGCGATCGACGAAAAATCCCAGCTTCTGAAAAATGTTGAAAGCTCGGAAAGCCTTAAAATTTCGCAATTGGCTTATCACAAGTCCCAGCTAATTGAGCTGGATCACGTCTCGATTCAGTACGGCGAGAAGACGGTTTGCCGCGACGTCAGCTTCACAATCGAGCAAGGTGATCGCATTGCGCTTACTGGCCCGAACGGCTCCGGAAAATCAAGTCTCCTTAAGCTGATTTATGGCGAGGAAATCCCCTTCTCCGGGACGCTCCGCAAAGGAAGCCAGTTGAAAATTTCCTATGTATCGCAGGACACTGCGCATTTGCGAGGCCATTTGTCAGCTTACGCCGAAAGCCAAGGAATCGACGAGAGCTTGTTCAAAGCGATTTTAAGGAAGCTTGATTTTTCTCGTGTCCAATTCGATAAGGACATAGCCTCCTTCAGCGGCGGCCAAAAGAAGAAGGTACTGATTGCAAAAAGCCTTTGCGAGCCCGCTCACCTGTACATTTGGGATGAACCGCTCAATTTTATTGACATCATTTCCCGGATGCAGATCGAGGAACTGCTGCAGGAGCATTCGCCGACCATCCTTTTTGTAGAGCATGACAGCGAGTTTTGCAAGCATGTTGCAACGAAGGTCGTGGAATTGAACGGCTAGCCAAGCTGGAACAGATCCTGCTGCTTGGTGTTAGGCTGATGCTGGCTCGGCTCTAAAGAAAAAAATCTTCCCCTATTGGTTAGACAACTAAAAAAGCCAGCTCAGTCAGCGCGTGCCGATACTCAATCGGTGCGCGCTGGTTGAGTTAGCCTTGTTGTTGCAAATGGCAGTATCTTTTGCACACCTACAGCTTTCGTGCTGTAAAATCGGCCGACTTTGCCATGGACCAGCTCTAGGCAATTGAGCTGTCCTCCAAAGGAACAACCACCGTCAATACCTATTTTGTCTCCGCCCAGCCAGATCTCACAGGAACCGTGAATATCCTTTGTAATCGTATGGCCAAAGACAACAACCTTTTCCATACGGGTTTTGTTCCTGTAAAACTCCTCCTTGATATAAAGCAAGTCATGAACATTCTGCTCAGATAATTGGGATACTGAAGGATTTAAACCTGCATGCACATAGATGTAATCATTATCTTCGTAAAGGCAAGGAAGATTTTTCAGAAAGTCCATATGAGAAGAAAGCTCCCCCATAATCACGTCTCTAACTTCCTTCAAATGATCTAAACCATTGCTTTTGGTGGTCTTACCGTAACTTTGTAAAGTTTCGCTGCCGCCTTTTTCAAAAAATGTAATGATTTCTTTTTCACTCGCCTGATTTTCTATCACCCTAACAAAACGATGGTCATGGTTGCCTTGTAATGCAATTGCCCCCTGCTCTTGGACTAAATGCATGACTAGGTCAACTACCTTTTTGCTTTCTGGCCCTCTGCTTACATAATCCCCCAGAAGAATCAATCTATCGTTTACTGAATGATAATCGACTTTTTCCAAGAGTTCTATAAACTCGCGGTAACAACCATGAATATCGCTGATTACCAATGTTCGATCAACATTCATAAGTTTTCTCCCTTATACGAATGGTTAGATTTCACCAAAGCGATCCATTTAAATTTGGATATATTATCCTGTATAGGATAACACGTAAAACCTTTCTCAAAAACAT
This sequence comes from Paenibacillus liaoningensis, assembly GCF_059609455.1. Taxonomy (NCBI): domain Bacteria; kingdom Bacillati; phylum Bacillota; class Bacilli; order Caryophanales; family Paenibacillaceae; genus Paenibacillus; species Paenibacillus liaoningensis. The sequence goes on along the minus strand of NZ_JCAALU010000014.1, from coordinate 69,949 downwards.
CACTAAATATAGGGTTTACTTTGAAAATTGAAGAACTTGTTACGACACTGGCTGGCTCCCACAAGCTCGTCCATCCGTCAAGAGCTTGTGGGAGCCAGCCAGTGCATCCATATATTTATTCTCCTTCGTTGTCTGCATGCCTACAACGAAGGAGTTTTTAATTTTAGGAAAATCACTGAGCCAGCTAACCGGAAAAATAGTTATTTAACCGTTGCTCTGCGAGCCGGAGTAATACTTTGGGGATTTCTAAACACATTTTTAGGGTCATATTTAGCTTTTATTCTCCGCAGTCTAGGATAGTTCGCTCCATAGTATACCGGCCCGGAATTTTTTATTCCTTGGTCAGGAACGTTTATATAGGACCCTACGATATAAGGCTGCAGCTTCCGGCGTGTCCTGCGAACGATGGCGATATTTTTAGCGGCTTCCGATTTCTTGATCCATGAACTGTTCCACTCGACATAGAACTTCGCTTTACGCCAGTAAAATGCCGTTGATCGAGGCGCTTTACGGCTTACAGCCCCGCCCCAGTTGAGGAAAAAGAATCCCGCGAACTCCCCCTCTACGTTTTCCAAAAATTTGCGCATGGACCTTATCGCCTTATCAGGGAACGGTTTCCTTCCGAAACCAGAAGAGAATTGATTACTGTACCTTTGCGTCAGCACTGGATCGGGAGGCAATAAAAACTTCACGGCTTCCGTGTACGGCAACAACCGGATGATGGTGCTCGTTGGCGTTCCGACGCTCGTAACGGGCTTTAATAGGCGGATGGCCTCCGTTTTTGATCCGAGGAATAGGCCTTCCATGGAGACATTGCCGCCCTTTTTCGGGCCGATCGATAATTCGCTGCCTAGCTTGTTATTGACGAAAGGCGCCCATTTTTGCCAGGCTTTGAGTACCGCTTCGAATTGATGCCATGGCCAGGTGATCCGATATACGGTCGCCTTAGCTGGCGCGCGATGTACTTTAAATTTGTATTTGGTGTATACGCCAAAGTTGCCGCCTCCGCCCCCGCGGGAAGCCCATAGCAGATCTGAATTGCACTTTTTGTTGGCACGAATAATTCTGCCCTTCGCGTCAACCATTTCGAGTTCGAGAAGATTATCGCTGATAAGGCCAATCGACCTTTGGAGCGGCCCGATTCCCCCACCGAGTGTGATTCCGCCAATGCCAACGGAAGGGCTGTCGCCAAAAGGAGCTATAAAGCCTTGCCGTGCAAGCGTGTTTGCGATTCTTCCCACTCTATTGCCCGTCTGGACAACAGCCGTTCCACATTTTTTATTTAATTTAATTTTCTTCATGTCGCTTACATCAATGACAATTCCTCCGTTGACCTGTGAAAGATTGACTTCAAGAGAATGTCTGCCACTTCTTGGACGAATGGGTACCTTATTCTCACGGGCCCATTTTATCGCATTGGCCACATCTCGTGTTCTTTGAGCAAAAACAAACACTTTAGGAAATTTGTCCGTATGGGGATCCCAATTTTTACGTGCCGCTTCATAACCCGTATCGCCTTTAAAAATAACGCGCCCGGTAAGCTTCGTTTTTGATCTCAATAACCGCATCTCCCTTTGAGTAGATGATTAACACTGCTATCCAACATAAGGCACCGTATATCGTATGAAGGACATTCGCATAGGGAATGGGCTAATATACTGAAATAAATTCACTCGGAAAAAGGCCTGGAATCCCCCTATCTAGTCTGGAAATACAATCGGTAACGGCATACCAGATTCGTTAAATTTACCAGCGATAATACAGCAAGCCATATCATTAGAGATGACATGGTGGTCCATAATCCAATCCAAGGCAGAACACGCCCAGCACCAATAAATGCAGCTAGCTGGGGCAGGGATAGAAGAATCAAGACAGGCAGCAGCCTCCCGACCGATGAAATAATCAATTTCCCAGCTGTTAAACTCTTCTTGCGCCTATTGATTCGGCTGATTGCATAGCCTCCCCAAAGGGCCGTTCCAATTACCAGCAGCACCATAACCGCCTCCATGGTTCTGCTGTTAAAGACAGAAGCTTCAGCTTTCTCACCCTTAATAATCCGTGCAATCCCGTCGACAAAAGCGGAGTAGTTAACAAAAGCATTTAAACCCGAATCAAACATAACCGTGATGCCAAGCTGTTGATCCAAATCTATCGTTTCTTCTGCTTTATACGTCCAAAAAATTCCGCTATGGGAAATCGTTCGGCCCCCAAGCTCATCTTCTTCTGCAAGCCACCCCATTCCATAAGGGCCGCTCTGCCCAGCTGTATGGAATTGCTTCATAAGCTCCGGTGCAAGAAGACGGGAATGATATTGAGCGAGCATCCATTTTGCCATGTCTTCTGCAGTTGAAACAATGCCGGCAGGACCGTCAATAAACCAAGAGGGCTCAGCCTTGCTTACTGGATAGCCAAACAATAGATAATGCCCCCGCGGTATGGCAGGATTCTCAATGAGTTGCCGTGTGCTGCTGACGTTGAAGGTATGACTCATCCCCAAGGGATCAAACACATTTTCTTTCAAATAAACAGAGAAGCTTTGTCCGCTTACTTTCTCCACAAGCAGGGCTAAATACTGATAATTAGGATTGTGGTAGCTAAAGGTTTTTCCTGGATCGTTGGCAAGCTTAACCGTGATTAATGATCTATTTATCTCTTCCAACGACTGATATTGAGGGAAGCGGGTCATGTCGGGCTCTACTTTGTCAGTAAGACCGCTTGTCTGATTCAGCAAATGCCGGATCGTAATGTCCCGGACACGCTCATCCTCTGGCAAAAGGTCCGGAAAGTAGGATGCGTATGGCGCGTCAAGCTCGATGAGTCCTTGTTCCACCAGCTGCAGAACGGCCAGCGCCGTAAAAGACTTGCTTAATGAGGCGATGGGAAAGGGGGTACTGCCGGTTATAGCCGGACCATCTGAAAACTCACCATAACCTCGTGTATAAAACACATCTTCGTTATGGGTTATGGCAAGCGATATACCCGAAATATGATTGTTTTTCATGTTTTTTATAACATAGTCATCCATTTTTCGGAGTATTTCTTCCTTATTTCGGGCTTCAATAGCGGAAGCTGGTGCAGCAAAGATTGACAGGGTCATCAGCAAGCAGCCCAAGCATAATAATAATTTCTTTTGCAAGACTAACATTTCAGCACTCCTTATTCCTGTGATAAGGAAATGCTAATGCATAATTTTCAACTATTTATCAACTCTGCAAAGAAACTTGCCATTACTTTTCCGCCACCGTCTGATCCATTTTCTACATGCAGACCTCCCTCATGCTTTTCACACAATACTTTACAAATATATAGTCCCAATCCATGATGCGCATGAGCATCCCCAATCTCTCCGCGATAAAAAGGAAGCTTAGCCTTCTGAAGTGCCTCATCGGAAAAACCAGTGCCGTCATCCGTAACCGTGATGGTGAAAAAGCCCCTGCAGAAGCGATAATGCACTTTTACACGGCTGGAAGCATAGCGCGCTGCATTAGCCAGCAAATTCTCAAAAACCTGCATGACCAAGTCGCTATCGACAGCTATTTTGTTCGAATCCACAGCAATGGACGAGTCGAACGACTTAGCATACTGTCCGGCAATTTGTCTGGCGCTCTCATTCAGTAAGGAGGTTAGATGATGCATATCTGTCTCACGGCTATTTACCGGCATATCCTCCAACCTCTGAATCGAATTCATCGCTTCCGTGTAGTTTTCAAGACGAACAATATGAACCTTCATCGTTTGAACCATCTCCAGAAGCTTTTCCTCGGATATCTTTTTTTCGGGCAAATAGGTGGTCAGAAAATCGGAATAGCCTTTTAGGACAGAAAGCGGCGTTCTCAGGTCATGGGCAAAAATAGCGTTGAGTTGTTGGCGTTCCTCTGCCGATCGCCAAAGAGCTTTATAATTTCTCTCCAATTGGCCGCGCATGTTTTCAAATACTCGGCAGAGCTCGCCCATCTCATCCTTGCTATCATAAGAAAGATGAAACCCCAAATCGTTTGCCGAAATTTTCTCCGATGCCTTCATCAGCATTCCAAGCGGCTCTTTCAGTTTCCATCTATAGAAGAGGATAGCCATCAAAACTATTCCTGCGGCAACCGTTAGCAGGACCATCGTAACGAGAGAAGGCAGCACCCAACCAATTACAGAGGAATCGTCAGCATACCGCAGCCGGATTCTTTCCGCCCATTCAAACTCCAAGGTGATGACGGCCATCACCGTGATTAACGTAAGGCAGCACAAAAAGATGAAAGACTGCAGCAAGGTCATATTTTTCAGTTGCAGCCAGCCTATGATTTTTGCCATTTGTAACCTACTCCCCAGACGGTAGCTATCGTGTTTTCACAGCCATGCTCTTTTAATTTAAAACGAATTCGCCGGATATGTTCTGCTATCACGCTGCTGTTGCCTTCATTGCCAAATCCCCATATTTTCTCAAAAATACGCTCTTTATCAAATACCATGCCGGGATTCATCGATAAAAGCTCTATAATATCAAACTCTTTTTTGGCCAGGGAAATTTGTACTCCATGAAAATAAAGCGTACGAGCCGAATAATCAATGACCAAATTTTCACTCAGCATAATCGATGTTTTATTTTGCGTTCGTATTTCCCTGCGTAAATGCGCCTCTACCCTTGCGCCCAATTCATGAATGCTGAACGGCTTGACAATATAATCATCTCCCCCTGCCTGAAAACCTGCTATTTTATCGGCCTCCTCGACGCGAGCGGTTAAAAATAAAATGGGACAGGACACAAAACTTCGGATTTTTCGGCATAATTCAAAACCATTCAGCTCAGGCATATTGATATCCAGCAAAACAAGGTCCGGTTGACTTTCCATTCGCTGCAACGCCTCCGAGCCGTTCTCCGCGGTCATAACGAAATATCCATTCATTTCAAAATAATCCGTCAGCAGCTTTCGAAGATCGGCTTCATCATCGATTATCAGAATTTTTTTCATTGGTTTTCCCTACTTCCTCATTTCAAATCAGCTATTTTCAGCATAGCAAAAAAGGCTTGGAATCCCAAGCGTGGTTAATGCCCTATTGATCAATAGACTAGAAAAGCACCTAGCGGGATAACCAGCAATGAGCCGCTCTCCCTAGGTGCTTGCCTTTCATTTGGGTGCATCTCTTATCCAACAAGTCCTGTCCGCTCAATACTTTCGACAAAATAGCGCTGCACAAACAAATAAAGAATAATTAGCGGCAAAATCGCGAGCAGAATTCCCGTATCCTGTACCATGCTTAAGTAAAACGGGTCAGCTTTCGAGGATGCGCCGTCTTGAAGAAAGATGGATAAATTATAAGGCAAAGAAGCCAATTGGGTAGACATCACTTTGCTTGACGTCAAGTAGGTTGTCGTAAAGAAGCTGTCGTTCCACTGCCATACGAACGAGAACAGCAACACGGTCACAATTGCCGGCAGCGCATTAGGCAGCATAATGCGTAAAAACGTCTGCCCGACACCTGCACCATCCATATAAGCGGCCTCCTCCACCTCCTTGGGCACCCCTCTGAAAAATTGGCGAAAAATAAAAATATACAGCCCTGCTCTCAAGGAATTGGCCGTTATGGAGGTTAAAATAAACGGCCAATACGTGTTCAGCAAATTCACAGATTTTCCGGTCAATAAAGGAATCAAGCCCATCAGGGTAAAGTCCTTCAAGTTTAAATACACGGGAATAAGTATGGTGGTAGGCGGAACCATGATCGTTAGAATGACGCCTCCAAAAAGCAGCTTGCTCCCTTTAAACTTAAGTCTTGCAAAAGCATAGCCCGCGAGCGCACAGGAGGCAGCCGTCAGGACGGTCGTTGTCGACGACAGCGCAAACGTGTTCAGCAGCGTCTGCCAATAATCCATAATGGCGATCGCCTGTTTTATATTATCCAGCGAATAATTTTGTGGAATCCATATCACAATCGGTGAGTATAGATCTGTCTTGGATTTTATCGCTGTAGAAATCTTTTGAAGAATGGGATAAAGAATAACGAAGGATAATCCTGCGATTAAAGTTAAACGAACGAACGACCACAGCCACCGCTTCCAGCTTTCTAGCGATAATAATCGGTCCATTATCAAGGCATTCACGCTCCTTTTAGTCTTGGTAGAACACCCTTTTAGATACAAAATACGAGCTGATCAGCAAAATAATCATGATTGCCAGAAAATAGAGCCATGCCATCGCTGAGCTGAGGCCAAAGTTAAAGGTGCTAAAGCCTGTCTCCCGAATCAATTCCGTCATGTCATTCCTTGAGAACGAATCGATAATCGTATAGATCATATTGACGAGAATGAGCGGGCTGACCATCGGAAACGTAATCTTCCAAAATGCTTCATAGCCGGTAGCTCCCTCCATCTTGGACGCCTCATATAACTGAGGAGATATCGTCTGGATGCCCGCTAGAAAGATCAAAAGCTGCACGCCCGATTGACTTACAATCTGGTAAATACGGTCGACTGCCCCTGTAAGATACAAGACAATGTCTTCATTAACTCCCGCATCAAGCATTAATCCGGCCAGCTCATAAGCGCCAAAGGCATTGATGATGCTGGAGCCCGCATTTTGATCATTGACAGCTTGAATCAAGCTTGTGCTCTCAAGCGTCATAATAACCCCCGAGGCCAAAATGACAGGCAGAAAAAAGATCGACCTTGCAACGGCTCTGCCGAAAAATTTCTGATTCAGCAATACAGCTAAAAACAAACTGAATATAACGATCAACGGTACATTTACGACCATATCCACAATCGCTTCCGTCAATATGCGATTAAAGCTCGTATTGATCGTCAAAGCCTCCACAAAGTTTGAAAATCCGATATATTGGATGCTCAGGCCCTCCGAGTTAGCCGTTATAGAACTAAAGCTGTAGCGTAAGGAGGAGACCATCGGAATAAAAAAGAAAAAAACAAATCCAAGCAGCCAGGGCAGTACAAAAATAAAACCTAAAAAAGCCTTCTGCTGCGCATAAGTCTGCTGCTTCAACCCGAGCTTCGTTATAAGCTTCAAGAGCGCTCACCACCCGTAATATAGCTCTCGGCTTCTACCGTCCTGCCTTCAACCGTCACTTGAGTGCGGTTATAGTTCACAATCACATATATTCCATTCTCATAAACCGTCTTAAATACGCCTTCATCCAGCTTTTCATGCGCGGTAATCCGCTCGTTTCGAACGCTCCTCAGAACCGCATTCACTTCTTGATAGATCTCTGAGGCTTTATCGATCCATAGCTTGTAATTGACGGCGTAGAGGTGATTGTATTCACTATCCTTCACCTTATCGTTCGGCTCGTAAATCCATTCGAAATAAACGCCCGCTCCATATTCCAAATTTTTCAGTACATATTGCTTTTCATTCGTATAAGTAGAAAGATTATACGGTGCCCCCGCGTATTCGATAAATCCACGAATGACCATCTGATAGAAAGGAATTTCTTCATCCTCAAGCTTAAATCCGCTGCCGGACAACGGTGCATTCGTAATATCGGTCAAATAAGGCAGCGCATAGGCGTTTCCGCCGTTAGCCATCACCTTCAAATTTTCATCCCGAATTTTGTCCAGTGCTTCGCCCGATATGGCTTCGGACACCGTTCGATCCATTTGCTTGTTTTTACGGAAATCACTATTTAATTGATCGGCCAAATCCTGCAGCGAGAGGCCTCCAGTCTGCAAATCACGAATGCCTTTGAGCAAGGAATCCGTATAGCCTACTACGAGCCGTGGGGATATGACATAGGACGGCGATTTGGTTATATCACGTCGATTCAGTGCCAGATCAAGCGGATAAAGCATAGCAGGAACCTCTCTTAGCGTTCTTGAAGCATCATCCGACTCATCGAACCCTTCTCCTGTAAGCGCAGTCAAAATGGCAACCTCCGGGAACAAAGAAATCCCTTTGCTCTGGGCAAACGAAACCAATTCCTGCAATCCCTTGCTCCCCCCAATCTCCTTATCGACCCTAACATGGTCCGGGACTTTATGATCGAGACCTTCATTGAACCAGCCCGAATACTTGAGCTTAATATCGCTTATCTCACGCTGCTGCAGCTGCTCGACAATGGTTTGTGCTTGCTCGAATGTCGTAAGCGGTTCAAGTGCCTGATAGGGAATGCCCACGAAGTGCTTCTGCTTGGATATGCTTCCAACTAGCTGCAAATAGAAGGGAGTATCCACTGTCGTATCGTCTGCTTCGTGCTTAAGCAATCCATTATTTTTCTCCAAATATTGCTGATAATAACGAGCCATTCCTTGGTAAGAAGCTTGCTTGCCACTTAGAAATGCATAGCGGATCGTATAATCGCTTTTCATCGGGTTTTCTTGAAACCTCGGGAGAGAACGCTGCTGCCCATTCCCATCCAGGCTTACTGTGCCCTTATTGATCACATAGAAATTCGGATAGACATAGTTGTAGCTGTTCAACCTGCCTCCAATGTCCGCATGGATGGTAGCAACAGATGCGCCCTCCTCAATGATCCCGAGAAAAGCTCCGCCCTCCCGAATAATTCCAAACACAGGGAGCCTCACCTTCTGTTCTCTAGCTGCATTCTCGGTTCTGTCTATCGTTTGATCCGCCCCATAGACAAGCTGCTGATAGGCCGGATATTTGGTTTTTCCATTGTTAAAGTGGATAAGTGCGCCTGAGCCGTCTGGAACGAACATCGAGCCGTTCTCATCCGTCCCACCTGCGCCAAAAAAGCTGAGAAGTGAAATCGTGTTTACGGGATATTCATCGGGATAGCGAATGCTGGAAACGGGAATTTTGGCAACTAGGCTATCCGCATCCAGCGTATATTCAATCGATGCTTGAAAAATGCGCGCGGCGGGCTTCTCCTGCGTAAATTGAAGCGCGGCCATGTCCTCCTGCAGCTCCGCTTCCGTATAACCCGATTGTTCCATTGCAGTGAGCGCCCGCTCTAATTGAAGCCCATTCAATGCGCTGTCATTTCTTGTATATACCGCTTTTTCCGTTTCCTCTGTATAAGCGATGAGCAAGGCTCTTTTTCCTGCTTTCTCCAGCTTGCCCGACAATTCCTCGAAACGAGCCTTGCTTAACATTTGGGGTAAATCTTCTGCCGTTTTTGCGGTCGTACCAAATTGATAAGACACGCTGATCCCACTTGGAATCTCTGTGACATTAATCTGTTTATGGGCGACACTGTCTGTGTAGGAATTAATAGAGTTGATCTGACCAAAGCTGTTATAAAAATCAATCTTTATTTGAGAGGACAATAGATCCTTGTTTACTCCCGTAGCAAGCGAATCCGAGCCTCGATCAAGCGGATTGCTGTTCCATATTTCACCCGTTTGTTTGATAAGAACGGCTATCGCCCCAGTCTGATCATCTACGAATAGCCGCAGTTGGTCGTTTTCAGCTACTCCCTTCATACCGGCGATACGAGAGTCCGTGAAAGCAGCGCTCAAGGCCTTCCCCTGCGAAAATACCGGCAAAGCCTGCCCCTCTTCCTCCCTATGATTGCCAGATGGCGTATCGGAGCAGCCTGCAAGGATAATCCCGACCAGGAAGCATGCGATCAACAGGGCATTTTTGGCTATATTCATCTCTATGCCTCCTCCCTTAACTTCTCAAAACCATTTCTTGATAAATAACCGATATAAAAGCCAGCATCTGCTGAATTAAACTAAAGAACAGTAAGCTTAAGAAGGCCATGAATCCCATAGCTGCAATAGTCAAAATGATGGTCCCAATCGTCTTGGACGGCGTATATTGATGAACCGTCATATTGCCGACAAAGAGCAGAAACATACACCATATCATGGCGATGCTGCTGGAAAATTGATAAAACGTCGTCTCCTGCAGCGAAATTAAATTACTCAACCAGATCCATGGAAAATGAACAATAACGAGCGGAATTAAAGCAAAGCATGTTGAAGTAAAGATGTCGACAAATTTCCCTTCCCCATCCATTAACGTCGTCAGCGACCAATTGGCCACACACCAAAACAATACGGGAACAACGACATACAAAATCTCCATAAAGCTGTTCATTCCATTTGGGTTAACGAGATTGACCACAAACCCGCTGTACTGGCTCTGCATAATATTGGTCAAGGCCAGCAAAAACAGAATCACAAAAGAAATGACGATGTTCGCCTTTTGGCTGCGGTCATATTTCAACTCCCAATAGCCATTAAAGGGATGCAAAATGAGATAGAAAGGGTACTTATACAGCTCACTGTTCAATGGAGGCAACCTGACGTCCCCCTTTCTTTTTTCGATACTTTTTCATAAGCAAGGCAACTAACACAAGTCCAAGAATACCCGTCATAATCGCAGTAAAATGCTCTCGAAGCACTTGTTTGCGATAGAGCAGAAATGCCTTCGAATATCCTCGTTGATCCATGCTTTGTTTAAAATATTTCATGGCCTCGCCATAATCTCCCTGGCGAATCAGTGCTTTGCCAATTCCTGCATAAGCGAATTCCAGATTTGCATTCATGTTGATCGTCTGTTGAAACAACGTAAAGGCCTGCTCTTCATCGCCTTTATAATAACTCCTGACCGCTTCATTCAATGTGCGGCCGTATTCCGTCGATTGAAATACCGTGATTTCACCAAGCGCCTTATCCAATATGAGGTAATCATCACCAACGCGCTCAATCGCCACGGGTGTATGGAATTCACCCAATTGATTGCCCAGCCCACCGAAAACATACATGAAGTGTCCGTCACCATTGTAAGTGAAGATTCGGCCTCTGTTGGCATCCAAAATGGCGTACATCTCGCTGTCAGCGACATCGATATCGACCAATCGGGTAGGGCCATCAGCCGTCATGAAACGAATGTCTCCTTCCGGAGGAAAATAACCTTCCTCCCTTAAAATGTCGCTCCCCTGCGCATTCAATTTTCTGACGTTGTTTTGCGATTGACTATTTGTCGCGTAAAGAAAGCCTTCATCGTTAATATCCAAATTCGAAAATTCCGTTGGCGTGAACATCACCATTTGGCTCCGCTGCGCTTGGGTGGACAGCATTTTCCAGAAATACTCGACTGGGCTGAAAAACACCCGGTTTGCGCCGATAAACGATGTGAATTCGCCATTCGCATTAAACTCCATAAACCCGTCAAATACCCCAGCTGCCATCACATAAATTCGCTGCGCCTTATCCACGACAACTCTAATAGGTTCAAATTTGAAACCATCTTGCAGCAGCTCGGACTTCGGCGCTTCGATAACCTTCACCAGCTTGTCGTCCTGATCAAGATGAACCACCCTTTGATTTCCCGTATCAGCAACGAACACCTGCTTCTCATCCGTTACGAATAGACCTTGCGGGTTCTGGAACGTTTCCTCTTTGCCCTCATGGACGTATGAAGTAATCATTCGCACCAGCTCAAATTGCTGATTCAAAATGACGACACGATGATTGCCTGTGTCGAGCAAATAAATCTGCTTATCAGCCGTAACGTGCAAATCGCTCGGTTCCTTTAACGGTCCAATTCCCATGCTCTCGCCGTTCCATAAGCTTGTTGCTTTGTAGGCCGCAGGAGCGGCTACCGTATTGCCCCAAAATGAATAATTGTAAGAACCCGCATCCTCCGCCGCCTTGGCCATCGATCCTCCGATGCCCATGCTTATCAGGCAGCACAGGGCAATGAAAAGGTATACCTTCGTCTTTAATCTGCCTTTCAACATCCTGCACGACTCCCTTCTACTCTTTCATTCCGGAAGTTGCCATCGTCTGAATGACGCTGCTCTGGGAAATGATAAAGAGTGTGATCGGAACCACCATCAAGATCAGCGCGACTGCCGCTCCAACTCCTGCTCTGGCAATTCCCCCTTGCGTAATTTGACCCAAAGCATAATGCAGCGTCTTTAAATTCTCACTGTAGATAAAGCTGCCTCCATCGGTCCCCCATAACATAGGAAACTGTAAAATCATGAGCGTTAACCATGCAGGCTTCACATTCGGCATGACAATGCTCCAGTAAATCCGATATTCATTAGCACCATCAATTTTAGCCGCCTCCAGCAAGGCATCCGGTATTTGCTCCATAAATTGCTTCATAAGAAAGAGGCCTAACGGAAAGGCGAGTGATGGCACAATAATCGATGCATGCGTGTTAATCCAACCAAGCCAAGACATCACCATATAGTTGGGAATGGCCGTCACATGCCCGGAAAACATCAAGGACAGCACGACAATGGAGAAAAGCGTTTTAGCCCCCAAAAATCGGTATTTGGCCAGCGGATATGCTGCGGCCGAAGCAAGCAAAATATGCCCGGCCGTACCGACAATTGTAATGATTACCGTATTAGCGATATATCGCGTGAGCGGGACCCATGAATTGCCCATAATTGCCACCAGGTCAAAAAAGTTATCCAGCGTCGGGTTGTGCACAATTAGGCGTGGCGGGAAAATAAACAGCTCATCAAGCGGCTTAAACGCATTGTTCACTGCATAAATCAAGGGCATTGCCATAAACGTACCGAATAAGGCCAGAAGCGCGAATAGCAAAAAGCTGACTATAAAGGAACGATTGAGCTTTTTGGGCGTTCGCAGAACCGCGATCATTTTCATGGCCAACGTCACTCACCGACCTTTCGCATCATTTTCTGTGTCAGCATATTTGTTCCAATCATAATGGCAAAAAGAACCGTCGCAATAGCCGACGCATAGCCCATCTCAAAGCGAATCGAGCCATAATCCATCAGGTGCGTAACCACCGTATGCGCAGCATAGTTGACACTTGGAAAGCCAGCAAGCGCAATGGAGATATCCGCAACCGCAAATGCTCCGGTAATCTGCAGGACGGCCCCGAATAACAGCTGCGGCCTCATGGAAGGCAGGGTGATGTACCATAATTCCTGCCAGCGGTTGTTAATGCCGTCGACGGCGCCCGCTTCAATCAACGTCTGATCAATCGTTTGCAGGCCCGCGATAAAGGCGAGAAAGCTCGTGCCCAGGCTAAGCCATAACTGGACGAGAATCACGATCGGCAAAATATATTTCTCATTCGTCAGCCATAAAATCGGTTCCAGCATAAATCCATATTTGATCAGAAATCCATTCAAATAGCCGTAGCTATCCCCGGAAAATACGATCAGCCATATAAAAAACACATTTCCGGAAATGGATGGCGCATAAAAAATCAAGGTCATGATCGCACGGATCTTCGGTGACAGCTCATTGATGATCCATGCAAATAGAAAACAAGCGATATAGCTGACCGGACCGGTAATGACCGCGAACATAAAAGTATTTTTCAAGGCAATCATGAATACATCGTCGTTAAGAAACAGCCTTGAATAGTTTTGCCAGCCAACAAAACGCGGAAATTCGAGCATATTAAAGTAAAAGAAGCTTAGACCTAAAGAGAATACGACTGGAATGACCGTAAATAAGAAGAAAATGAGCATATACGGACTCATCAAAATATAGTAATGCTTGTTTCTTTTTAACTCATTTAGCGTATGTGCCCATTTGGACATCTTCGTCGGCTGGATGAGTTTAGGAACGGCTTTATCTGTTGCTGCTTCAGCTTGCATCGGCTTTCACCCCAATCTAGTACGGTAAGTTGAATTCCTTCCGTTTGATCGCAATTTCATCGTTAATGTACAAAATATAATCGGATAACGCCTCGCGAGGATTCTCTTTTCCGTTGACAACTTTTCGGAAGGCATTATCCAGATGCCTGCCCGTGAAATAGCCGCCTGGCACCTGCGGGATTCCTCTCACCCACTGCCACTGGCTCTCCAAATTTTTATAGTCCTTAATCGGCCAAGGCAATTGCTGAAGCGCCTCCATATTAGCTGTCGGATAACGTGCGGCTTCACCCATAAGCCCTTCCATCTCGCGTCCGTATGCCACTTGGGTTTCCTTGTCCGTCCACCATTTCATAAATTCCCATGCCGAAGCCTTGTCACTCGCATTCTCAAGCATCATCACTGCGGTTGTATGGCTGGCGACTTCATGATTGATCGAGCCGTTCTGCTGCTCCATGCCGGGCACGATTGTAAAGTCCCATAGCCCTTTTATTTCCGGTGCCATGACCGTCAGTGCATTGTAGGTCGTATAATCCGCAATGCCGACTGGCATCTCACCCGTCCGAAAGCGATTAGGGAAGTCCGCCTGCAGCGGAAACTTATAGTTCGTATAAAACTTCGACCATGTCTTGAAGGCTTCCATCGATATCTCGGAATCCAAAGCGCTTTTTTTGTCCTCATCCCGATAGAACGCTCCGCCATTTTGATACAGCAGCATCGCGAATGTCGCATTCGGAACGAGGTTCGCGTTATTGGTTGCCGCCTCAATAGGCAAATAAAACTCCATATTATGCTTTTGAAGAACGGAAATCATGTTATATACTTCCTGCCAGGTTTTAGGCGGCGTCAATTCCAGCTCCTCCAAAATATCCTTGCGATAAAACAGCATCGGGAACGTCTGCTGCTCCGGAAGGGCATACACCCCGTTGCTGTACGCATACGGTGCCAGTGCGCTATCGCGGAATCGGGACGCTACCTCCTTGAAATCAGCAAAGCTCGATAAGTCCGCCGAGGCGTTCCGCATCGCATAGTTGACGGGTACATCTTCGCCAATTTGCATAGCAACGTCCGGCCCCTCTTCGGCTAAAGTGGCTGGCAGAAGGATGTTGCCCGGGACGAGCCTGAGCTTCACCGAAATATTCGTTTCCGCTGTAAAGGAATCGTCAATCAAGCTTTTCAGCACCTGCGCTTGGTCACGTCCTGTCGTAATCCAGACGGTTAGATTTTCTCCTGTATTGCCAATGCTGTCATAGTCTTCGGTATAAGAGGCGATATAGCCGCCAAGCTCGTGCTTGATTCGCTCGATTGCTGTCGCCTCCGCCTGAGGAAGCTCCCGATCCGGCGAGGAGACGACCAAATAATCAAGCGTAAGCGGTTGTTCGCGTACGGTCAAAATCCATGTTCCAAGACCGCCGACATTGATTTTGAATGCATTCAAGCGCCTTGCGACGGTTTCCGGTTTGTCCACCATTTCTTCCAATTGACGAACCATCGTATGCAGAACAGCTACTTTGTCGCTTCGCTCCCCCGTCGCTAACTCCAAATAATCGGCCACACGTTGAATCGTTGCCGCTTGCTCCTTGAATACCTTCGTCATCTCCGGTATCCGCTTCTCCAATTGATAATCGCGATAGGGATCCGGCGTATTTGAGGTAATGATCAATATTTTCCTGAACATCTCATTAAGCTGCAGCACGCTGGACTCGACCGTCCGCAGCAGCGGTGCAATTTCGCCGAGAGTAACCGCCATCCGGATCCGATGCGTGCCTTTCGTCAGATGGAATAAATACGGCTGCGCTCCTCCGAGTACATTCATCTGCCAGTTCATATCGAATTTAAACGGGATTTGCTTCATTTCCTTAAACGGGTACTGCCCGTCAATCATCAGGCTGCGCGTGCTGTAAACGCCCCGGAGCTGATCCTGCTTGCGCTTCAAGGCAATTTGATAGAGGCCATCCTCCTTCACCTCTACTTCCCACTCTATCCACTGCCCGGGCAGCTTCCAGTTCAGTCCGCCAATCGTATTGATTCTGAGCTTGGAAACATCGTACGGAACAACCGAAGGACTTGATCTGTCGATAAGCGGGCTTAAGGTTGGAGATGACTTCAGCACGGCCTCTTCCGCCTGAATCGTCATGTATTGATCTTTAACAGGTGCTAAACCTGCGGCTTCATATTCTTTTTTGATTTCCACATAAGATTTTGCGGCTTTCTCCTGATACAGCTCGATATAATCGATAGCCATAGGCTCCCGTGATGACGTCAGCGACAAGGTTTGCTGCCCTTGGTCAAAATAGAATAAGTAGGGCTCGTCATAATAACCGCCGCTATCCGTTAAAGTCTTGAGCTGCCATGACGGCTTCTCAACCTGTCTCGGGCGCAGATCGTTTCCTCTATCGTCCCTTCTTATAGCATCTTCCAGATTACCCCACAGTCGGTTAAACAACAGCATTTCCGCACCCTTGAATGGCACTTTTTCATTAATAGCCAGCTGCCTTTCGATCGCAGAGCTTTTTCCCTCTATTGGGTAATAATGAATTCTGACGTTGTAAAGTCCCGGCTCTGCTATCTCCAGATTCCAGCTAATGGTTCCAGCCTCCGGCGTAATCACCGCTTTTCCATCCAAGCCTTCAAACCGATCTGCCATTTCAAAGCCGTCTCCAACCGTTTTTGAAAAGCTTTCCCCTTCGATTCGGATAACCTCAGCCGGACGCTCGGCATTCGAATAGCTGTTCAAATAGTCGTCATAGCCGCCCTTGGCATAGGAATGCTCTCCCATCTCAAAAGCACTCTTGGCTTGAACTCTCCCCATGTCAGATTGATTCCGAGGGTTATAGCTCCAAATGGACAAAAAAAATAAAACTAGAGCTAGTATGGCGATTGCGTATTTCTTCGCTTTGCTGTTCAATTCTTCTCCCCTCCTGCTGCTAGAGATAAAATATTCCAAACAGCCCCTATTA
The DNA here is from genome assembly GCF_059609455.1 of Paenibacillus liaoningensis. NCBI lineage: Bacteria > Bacillati > Bacillota > Bacilli > Caryophanales > Paenibacillaceae > Paenibacillus > Paenibacillus liaoningensis. The sequence continues at coordinate 53,483 of NZ_JCAALU010000014.1, read as the reverse complement.
ATAGAATGGCTCAATAGGGACTGTTCGACATTCGTAAGGAATCGCTATTTTTTATACACTTCGTCAATTGCAGCTTGAACATTCGCTTTAAATTTGCTTATAACGGTAGATACCGAGTTTCCAGAAGTAAGGTCGCCTATAATATCGTAATAAGGCAATTTCGGGAATGTATTGTGATCGAGAACAAGCATGCCTTCTCCGGAAATGATTGCGTTCTCAATATCATCCTCATTCGTAAAGTTGCTCTCCAGCGTAGCTTGGTCTGGATAATCATAAATCGAATCGACATCGTTTATTTTTTCCCAAATGTACATGAGCTGATCTGGATTCTCGACTTTTTTTGGAATCGCCAGAGACTGGAAGAGAGCTTCGCCAGCATGATAGGCGGAAGCACTCGGGCCTTTAGGGAAGGGAACGAAGCCGATGTCAAAATCCTTCATATCCGTCTTGAGTCCTCCGATCTCCCAAATGGCTCCTGCATACATCAGCGTGTTGCCTTGACGGAAAAACTGGCCAGGCTCTGTCCAATCTCCGCCTTCCGTAGCTCTTGCAACCTTCTCGTTTGCCACACGGGAAATGAAATTAAAGGCTTCAACCGTTTTGGGATCTTCTAAATTTTGCTTATCTCCTAGAGTAAGACTGGCTTCATTGGAGTACAGCGCCTGATCCATCAGCGAGCCTTGTGAAAGTCCCCATCGATCCAGCTTCCCATCGTTATTCGTATCCTTGTTGGCCTCTTTGGCAACTTGAATGAACGTGTCCCAATTCCAATTATCTTCATCTACATAATCCTGAAGCGGCTTAAGGCCTAGCTGATTCAGAAGCGTACGATTATAGAAAATGCCGCCCATAAAATCAGACTGATTTTCCGTAAAACCATAGCCTCTGCCTTCATACTGCATAAACTCATTTGTAACCTTCTGGTTGAATACCTTCGTATTTTTCGTATACTCATCAATCGGCCAAATTAAATCTTGTTGGACCAATGACGGAATCATATAGGCTTTACCCAGTCTGACGATATCGCCGAGTGGCTCGCCTGCCACCAAAGATGCGACAACTTTCTGCTGATACTCACCGTAGTCAACAGCGACGTATTCTACTTTAAAATTATGCTTCTCCATTAGATCATCCAGATTTTTCTTGCGCTGAATGTTGTCTGGATTGTCCTCGGGTATCGTCATATCCCACCACGATACGATTTTGATCACCCGTCCGCCCATGTCAAAATCCATCTCTGGCGTCGACAGCTCATCTCCGGTTTCCGTCCCAGCCTCATTAGTTCCAGCTGGATCGGCTGTCTCCAAACCTTCGTTTACGCTTGCCTCTGCTTTTTCCGTATTGCCGTTACCGCCGCTGCTTCCAGTGGCATCACCGCCTGAATTTCCGCTGCATGCTGCCAATGTAAATATCAACATTAAACTTAAAAAAACGACTGCCATTTTTCTCACTTGCACATGGATCCCCCCTGAAAATGGATTACATAAAAAGTTTAGCGCTTACATTTCTGAGCAACAACCTGCCTGTATCTAGATCAATTACCCGCCAAGGTATAGATTCGGATGAAATCGCTTTCTCGCTTTGCCTCTCTCGTTTTCAAATGGTAAACAAATGGTTGAGGGATAAAGAAATGCACGTTGTGGCGAAGCCGCACGTTGAACATAATGGAAACATAATTACTTTATTCGTGCGGAAATTCACCCGCAGACTACTATCTATTATGAAAGTGAGGTTCTTACCGTGTATAAGATATTGCTTGTTGATTCAATGATTCATTCGAGGGAACGAACGCAGAACATGCTTGACTGGAGCCATTTAGGTTTTATCATACAAGCGTATGCGGACAATTCCTCGGACGCCCTGGCTTTATTGGATAGGGAGCCACTTTCCCTTGTTCTGATTAATATTAAAAACACTCAAGCTGATAGCATGCTGCTCTGCGAGCATATCCGCGAGCAGAGCCGTGTTCCCATTATCCTCTTGGAGGGCAGCGATGATTTCCAGTTGGCGAGGAAAGCTTTGGCTTATCAAGTAAGCGATTACATTTCACAGCCCGTTCTCGCAAGCGATTTAACGGCAAGTTTACTTGCTGTAAAAAAAGAGCTCGATTCCTTTTCAGATGATCCACCTCTTGCAGCTTCAGCGCCGCTTCCCTTCAAGAGAAAACCTCATGCTGCGTCCATTATCGATGTCGTGAAAAAATACGTGGAGGAAGAACTGCACCTTAACATTACGTTGAAAAAAATATCAGCCCTATTGCACTTCAACTGCGCTTACTTAGGTCAAAAATTCAAGGATCATGAAAACATGTCGTTTAATGAATACCTCCTTCAGCAGCGGATGGAAAAAGCAAAGCTGCTGCTCGAAAAAACGGATATGCGCATCTATGAAATTGCTAATGAGGTCGGTTACACCGAAATCGATTGGTTCTACAAAAAATTCAAAGCGTATACAGGAGCCAGTGCGAACGAATATAGAAAGCAAATCTCTTAAATTCATCGCTGTAATGGCAAGCATAAAAATACAGGCCAGCTTCCCTTGGTTGAGGAAGCTGGCCTGCTGCATGTGTGGTAACGTTAAAATCCAGCAGATAGATTGACAACCTCGTAATAGGCGCCTTTCGGCCGCTGCTCCGTATCAAACAATAGCGGCCAATTTTTGCGTCCTCTTACCGGGAAATAATCCAGCCACGTATAGTCGTCTGCCGCTCCCCAGAAGGTAACGCCGGTCAGCACATCCCGATATTCGCGGAAAAGCTCAAAAAACTGCCGGTAACGTAGTTCCTGCTGACGCAGCATTTCGGCTGTCGGTGCCGCCAAATCCGTACGTCGGTCGTCAAAGGCAAAGAGCGACACATCCATCTCCGTTATTTGCAGCTTCAAGCCAAGCGATGCATAACGCTCGATTGCCGTGCGAATGTCAGCCAAAGACGGCTCTGTTAAATTCCAGTGCGCCTGCAGACCGATGCCGTGTACTGGCGCTCCCTGCTCAAGCAGCGATTTGACGAGCCGATAAATTTTCTCTCGCTTGCCCGGGTTGCACTCGTTGTAATCGTTGTAGAACAACAGCGCAGCAGGGTCGGCTTCATGGGCAAAACGGAATGCTTGGGCCATATAATCGTCGCCAATGCCCTCCAGCCACCTTGAGGGCCGCAGCCATTCCTCCCCATCGTCAGTGACCGCTTCGTTGACGACATCCCAGCAGTAGATCGTATCGCGGTAACGCTGTACAACCGTCTCGATGTGAGCCTTCATCCGGGCAAGCAGCGTTTCCCGAGCTGCCGAACCGCCGTTTCCATCGTCGAATACCCAATCCGGCGTCTGATTATGCCACACCAACGTATGTCCACGCAGCTTCATGCCATTCTCGCTGGCAAACTGGGCAATTCGGTCAGCCTCCTCGAAGGTATACGTATTTTCAGCAGGGTGAACGCTCGCGAATTTCATCTCGTTCTCCGCCGTTACACTGTTATAGTGCCTCACCAGCAGCTCGCGTTGGCTTACGATTGTGTGACTATTAACCGCAGCACCGATCAGAAAATCATTTTTGAAGCTTCCCGCCAGACTATCCGTCGCATTCATATGGTTCTTCTCTGCCATTCTTCTGCCACCTTTCGCTTCTTTATATGACGACGCTACTTTCCGTTCACGCCCGTCAGTTTCAAGACCCCAAAGCCGAATGTATTCTGGTACGACTGTCCGGACCGATCATTCCAGACGGCCACACTATCGCGGTCCCCGTCGCCATCCTCGTCATTGTTGACCTGTACGTCAAAGCCGATCAGATCTCCGGCTTTTGGAGCCTTTCCGATCCACGCGATAGATGCTTCCACTACATAACCATTCGCTGTCCGCTTCGCAGCTGAGATCAGATTTTCGCTTAGTGAAACCGGACTGACACTCTGCTCATTAACGAAGTTAATCCGGTACTGTCCGTCATCGGACTCGTAGTGGCTGCTCGCTGCATTATTTTGATCGATGAAAATTTCCACCGAATCCTGCTCCCACGCATTAGCACTCTTTTTCGAAAGCAGCGAGTCCGTTACTTCGGCCAGCACGTACAAACGGCGGCCGTCCCATAACGTCCTGACCTTGGCCTTCGATCCACTTGATCCATTGACCCAGCGTTCGGTCACGATTGATTTTGCATTTGCCCATACCGCATCAATGCTGCCATCAATGACTGGCGTACCTTTTACAGCTTTAGCGTATTGAGGTCCTTCAACCAGCTGTAAAACACCGAATTTGGACGTATCGGCATCCTGCGAATTCGTCGTGTCATTCCAAGATGTCTTCGTTACTATGCTGCCGGATTTGTCAACGATTCGCACATCAATCCCAAGCTCTTTGCCAAGCACCAGACCGTTTATTGGAACCGCAGCTTCTATTCGGTAGCCGCCAGCCGTCTTGACTGCTATATAATTCACGGTTTTATCCTTATTCGCTCCACTGCGCCGGAATGTATATTTTTTGTCGTCCGCCTCGTAAGACGTTGTCTTGCCATTGTTGGCGTCCATATAAAGCTCGACCGCATCGCTGCCATTCGTCGTTTTATCCAACACATCTACCGTTACATAAAGATACCTTTTATCCCATAGCGTCTTAATCTTGGCAATCGCATCGCCTTCCTTCAGCACGGATATGAGCGGTGCTCTATTCCACGCCTCCTCCAGCTTGCCATCGATCTTCGCGCTTCCCTCTGTCGCCGTTGCTTGCATCGTTTCGACTGGCACCTTGCTCGGATCAACGAGTGCCCAATACGCGAATTTCGCCTGAAGCCGTTCATCGAACAATAGCGGCCAATTATTGCGCGTGACAGGGAAGGTACGGAGCCATGTATTAATGTCGTCCTTGCCCCAGAAGATTACTGCAGTGATCTGGTCCTTGTGCTTCTTAAACACTTCGAAAATTTCCTTGTACCGGTTCGCCTGCTTAATCTGCAGCTCAAGCGGAAACGTATCATAGGAATCCGTGTCATTCGTATAGACACTCATATCCAGCTCCGTGATCTGCTGCTCAATGCCTAGGTCCCGGAAAGCCTGAAGCATATCATCAAGAGACTGAATGGACGGGTCCGCAATGCCAATATGTGTCTGATGGCCGACACCGTCCACAGGGATGCCCTTATCCTGCAGGCGCTTGATCAAATCATGCAAATATTGCCGTTTTTCAGGAATATTCGTATTGTAGTCGTTAATGAACAGCTTGGCCTCTGGATCTGCTTCATGCGCATATTCGAACGCCTTCTCGATAAATTCCTCGCCAGCTATTTGATACCATAAGCTGTTGCGCAGGCCGTTCGGCTTCTGGTCACCGGGCTCAAGAACCTCATTTACAACATCCCAAGCGTAGATTTTGCCTTTGTATCGGCCGACTACCGTCTCAATATGCCGCTTCATCCTTGCAAACAGCAATTCCTTGCTGGCTAAGTTGCCGTTCTCATCGTAGAACACCCAATCCGGCGTTTGGGAATGCCAGATGAGCGTATGGCCGCGTAAGGCAATGTCATTGTCTAAAGCGAAATCAACGATCTTATCCGAGCGTGTAAAATCAAATTGTCCTTCCTTCGGCTCGGTAGCATCCCACTTCAGCTCATTGCCTGCGGTCAGACTGTTGAAATGCTTTTGAAGCAGCTGGGCATCTGGCCCGGCAGCATCTTCAATTTCACCCACGAGCAAGGAGGATCCGAGTAAAAAATCATCGGCAAATACATCTTTTAGAGCTGGAATATCCTTTTGAATTTCAATGGGTACCGAATCTGGCATACGCTCAATAACAACATCGTCCACATTGAATTCCAGTTTCGCATGATCTATGGATTCAAAGTAAACACCTAGGGTCTCAATCGGATGGAGCAAGCTGTACGCACCCGTTAGCTTCACCCAGCCGCTTTCTGTTACCGTTTTGGCAGCAACTGGCTCATAAAACAAATTCCCATTCGTTTTCCGCTCAATCATCATAGAGATAGAGGAATCAGGCATTCCCGCAGGCAGGCGAACCCAGGCCGAAAACGCGTAGGTTTTGCCAACCTCCATAAACGATGCCAGATCGAGCATCGGACCGTTCCATCCTTCCGTTCTCCCCGTAACCTGAAGACCGTATGCTCCCGAATGGGCGGCCGAGGAGGCTGCTGTCAGACTTTCGTTGCCGCCGCGTCCATGCCAGCCTTGTGTAGTGCCGTCTTCAAAATCCGTCGCGAGCCGTTCCGCTTCGCTTGGCGTCTCTGCGCCAGCTTCCGCATTCGTCTGCTTTGGCAGCAAACTAAGCGACAAGGCCGTCATCATCAAAATGGTAACCAATAACAATGAAATAGAGCGTTTCAATCGATTTTTCTTCATTAAAGACACCTCGCCTTTCAACTTTTATTCCATAAAGTCCCCACTCGGGGCGTGTCATGGCAGCCTTTTAACCAAATCCACCCTGATTCAGCTCCTCCATGAAAGTATAGCGCTTTCATATTTCAGCAACTACCCGTCGATCTTTGTGAATTTACCCGATAAATCATAGATGCTAAAGCGTAGCAACAGGAGAAAAAAGCAAACGAGCGGCCCCTTCGCACAGGCCGCTCGCTCATTTGCTTCATCTCATCCAGTATATGCTCAGTTATACTTCACATCACCCGGTAAAAGCTAGATTGTACTACGTTAGATAATCTTGCAATAACGGAAATAATCGAAATCGACATATCCGCCTGCTTGCTCGGTGGCGTAATTAAACAGCCCAATCCGATAGCCCATAAAATGCTCCAACCTATATTTCATAGGTAAAGAACGGCCGACTCGTATCCATTCCACTCCATTCGCAGAATAATAAAAGTGAGCGATATCCGCACTGTCCTTAAAATTAAAATCGATTTTCAAATGTATTTGGCTGCCTTCGAATGGACTTTGCTCAACCGCTTCTTCACCGCCGTCGCTCTGATTCATACATGTGACCACATAGCGGTCGCCATTGTCCGCAGCCCGAATGCCTACTGTCCCGAATAAATGCTGCAAGGCAACCAAGCCTGCATAGTCACCCGGTTTCATATGGGAAACATCCATCATTGTCATCCCGCTGCAGACCGGGCCTTCCGTCCGCTGTGTTAACGTATTGCGGGCATATGCAATACTGCTTGCCGGATTCCCCGTCATCAATCGCAAAAAACCCGGCCTAGCCGTTACGGACCAAAGTCGATTATCCGGGTTATGGTTCCACTGCCAGTTCAAGGCCAGTTTGTTTTCCGCATACTCAAACTCATCGCTAATGACTAACGGTTTAGGCTCCGAATTCGGCAAGTGCACGTCAAATGCTGGGGGAACTTCACCGTCTATGCCGATAACCGGCCAATCATCTATCCAGGAGACAGGCAGCAGGCAAGGGATTCTGCCTACGGCATCATGGTCTTGAAACAGTATTGCAAACCAGTCTTCTGCGGGTGTGTCGACAATGCCGCCTTGCGCGATGCCATTGTTGCGATAGCCCATATCATCATCTAGCAGCAGCTTGCTCTCATAAGGGCCCAGAAGCGCTCGGGAACGGTAGCATAGCTGTCGTCTGCGCCGATTTCCGGTATTCGGCCATTCGATGAAAAACAAATAATAGTACCCATTCAGCTTGTAAGCATGACAGCCCTCGCAGCGCAGCCCAATTCCATCCCGCTCCGTCTCAAACAGCAATTGATCGATCCCGCTCGGTTTGAGAGCCGTCGCATCTGCTGTGAGCTCCGTAATACGGATATCCCCGTTCCCGTGGATGACATAGACGCGTCCTTCGTCAAACAGCATGCTCGGGTCATGATGGAGTCCTGGAATGGCGGAGCGTTCCCAACATCCATTCTCGATATCCGTCGTCTGGTAAACATAGAACTGGTTCATGTCGAGGCTCGAGAAGCATACATAAAACCTGCCGTTATGATGGCGCAAGCATGCGGCCCACAAACCTTTGCCATAAATACCTTTCCCGTCAAGCAAATTATGAGCAGCATTATCCTCGAAAGTATCGAACACATAGTTTACAATTTCCCAATGCAGTAGGTTCTCAGACTTCATGATTGGGCACCCAGGCATCGTGTGCATGCTTGTGCTAACCATATAGAAGGTCGTTCCCACTCTAATGACGCTTGGATCAGGGATATCTGCCCATATGATTGGGTTGGTTATCATCGTCTTGCTCACACGATTCACTCCTCAAGCATTATCGTATTTATATGCTATGCTTTGCTTTCCTTCGCATAAGGATCGATCATCTGAATCGTCCCGTCCTCATTGTAGTGCAATTCTGTAAATTTAACACAGCGCTTGTGATTGACGCCTTCAGAGAGGGAGCTGTCGTGATAGAATAAATACCATTTGTCCTCGAACTGCACGATAGAATGATGGGTTGTCCAGCCGATTACCGGCGTAAGAATGGTCCCTTTGAACGTATAGGGACCCATCGGGTTACGGCTAACCGCGTAAACCAGCTTATGCGTAGTCCCTGTTGAGTACGACAAATAGTACCAGCCGTTATACTTATGCACCCAAGGTCCTTCGAAATATCGTCGATCCTCATCACCAGCTAAAATCGGGCTGCCGTTCTCGTCGAGAATCGAAATCTCCTGTTGATCCTCTTGGAAAGACAGCATATCCTCGCTCAGCAAAGCGACACGCGGACCCAGCGCTGTCTCCCCCTCATTCGGACCTGCTGCGTCTGCCTCGAAGACGCCGTTCTGCCATTTTTCCAATTGTCCTCCCCAAAGACCTCCAAAGTAGATATAGGACTTATCGTCGTCATCCACGAATACAGCCGGATCAATACTGAAGCTGCCCGCAATGTAGTCTGGCTCTGGGGCAAAGGTACCCGCTGGTGTCGTGCTTGTGGCTACGCCAATTCGAAATATCCCTTCATGATCCCGAGCGGGAAAAAACAAATAATACAGATTGTTCTTATAGGCAGCATCCGGCGCCCATAGCTGCTTGGAGGCCCATCGTACATCCTTTAGATGCAAAACCTCGCCATGGTCAACAACAGCCGTTTCAAAATTATCTAGGGATAGCACATGATAATCCTCCATCGCGTATTGATCCCCATTATCGTTGTCAGGGCCATCGTGGTCGAGGTCATGAGACGGGTAAATATAGATTTTGCCTTCAAATACGTGTGCAGAAGGATCTGCCGTAAACATATGGGTAACAAGTGGTTGATTAGGTACTGGTGCATGAGACATAGGAATTCTCCTCCAATTCAAGGTCATTTCAAGCTGATATACCGCTTATTCGCCAAACTGCCAATCGTAAAATTTAAACAATGGATTGCCAGGTTCCCCGCAGAACACAAAGTACAAATCGTGCACACCGTCAGCACCCGAGACTTCTGTTTGCCATTCCATCCAGCCCTGACCGGTCATGTTCGGAATCGCGAGCGTCCCAACCAGCTTTCCGTCCGGGGCATTCAAGCGGAGCTCCATTTTGCTAGCCGCACCTACATTCAAGACGGAAGCCTTAAAAGCCGCGGCTCCTTTCCCCCCAAATTCCACCTTGGATAAAGCGAGCCAATCCCCGTTATCAATGTCCGTTACAGCCATTAGCGGGCTTTGCGGATCGTTCTCGCTTGCGATGGCTTCCACAGCAACGCCCGCACTCCACCCCATCGTCACCGCGCCAACACGATCGTAGGGATTAAATGCCTTTACTTGCCGGACACCTTCATAATCAGCATGGATTTCTTGAATCAAACCATCCTTAAACGCAAGCTGGTTCAGGTGAGTGGAGCGATAGCCGTTCGGAACGCCAAGCTTTTGGGATAAGGTCTGGGCATGATAAGCGATATACCAAGCATCATGGAACTGGAAAATGGCATGATGGTTGTTTCCGCCAATACCGAAGAAGTGCACTGGATTTTTGAGAATCGTTCCACGATAAGTCCATGGCCCCATCGGCTTGTCGCTTGTCATATAGGCAATTTCGCCTGCGGGCGGACTCCCCTCCAGGCGAGCGCCATTATAGAAGTTCGAGCAACAGGTATAGTAGTAAATCCCATCCCGCTTATTGATGCCGGCATCCTCGAACATATACGGGGCAGGAATGACGGCTGCCTCGCCGACAACGCTCGTCATATCATCACCTAACTGCATGACGCGCGCAGTATTGGGCATCTCATCCTTCCCCTCGGGAACGCCCCCGCCAAAATAGATATAGCCCTTTCCGTCATCATCGACCAATACGGCAGGATCGAAAAGCCACGTCACATTCTCCACGCCAGGCGTTGATCTCGAAATTAAGGGCTGCCCAATGGGATCAACCCACGGGCCTACCGGGCTATCGCTTGACAATACGCCAATTCCGCTTGCATTGTTGGCAAAATAAAGAAAATATTTATCCTTGCCGTCGATTATTTTATGCGCTGCTGCTGGCGCCCACGACTGCGTGGCCCATTTGGCTGCGCCCTGCGGGCCTGCCACCCGGATTTCGCCATGATCCGTCCAGTTCATCAAATCATCCGAGGAAATAACCGTGATTTTGTTGATGGTTCCATACGTATTTTCTTTCATATTTCCATCTTCGCCATATTCCAAAACATCGTTCGTCATATAGAGATAGACGCGCTTCTCTACTACTAAGGCATACGGGTCTGCTCCAAACTTGTGGGAGACAAGCGGATTGCCTTGTGGCGGCACCTTCCCGAATGCACTCGCGGGCAATAGGTCATTCATTTCATATCCTCCTTGTACGTTCGCTTTCATTTATTCCTGTAGGAAAGGTATCCCGATATTCTTGCGGCGTTATTCCCGTAGCCTTCTTGAAAAAGCGCGTAAACGAATGTGCCGCTTCGTAACCGACGGCGGACGATACTTCTCGAATTTTAAGCTCCCCGTTCCTTAGCAGCTCTCTCGCTTTTTTCAAGCGGCAGCTATCTATATATTCAGATAAATTCACTCCGCGCTCCTGCTTAAAAAAACGGGATAAGTAGGATGGATTAAAATAATTAATTTCCGCCAGCCGCACTAAGGACAAATCCTCGCTTAAATGTTCTTCGATATATCGGCATATACGGTCGATTACACTGGTTGCCCGCTCTAGCTCGCCGTTATGCTTAACTTTGAATAGGCGTTCGGCAATGACATGCAAATAGGCAATCCCCTCCTTCATGGATGAATGCTCATCCAGACGCATCAGTTTTCCATAATCACCGATCTGGTGATAAAGTCCCCCGCGATTAATGGAAGAAAGCAGCACGAGCGCGATAGAATAATAACTCTCTATCGTTCGGTGAACATGGGCCGTTGCATGCAGCATGCTGGCCGTCAATTCCTCCAGCACTTCACAAAACTTATCTTTCCTCCCAGCCTCAAGATAGGCTTCCATTAACTCTATTTTTTGAGCAAGCATACCGTCTTCTTTCCTGTTTGAAGGCTCAAGCTGCTCCGTGCGATCCATTAAAATAATCGATAACCCGTCGGCAATTGTCATTTGATGCAGCTGGCGCAGCCTTTCATATTGCTGCGTTACCGCTTCCCATTCACAAGAAGCACCGCTTATGGTGAAGGCAATCGTTAAGCCGAGCGATTCCAAGCATGTCTCCTGGATGAGCTCCAGCGTTCCTTCCAAATAACGAATCAAATGATTATATAGCCTCTCCTCGACATGTTCTGAAGGCTGAAGCAGCCATAACAAATCTCCGTGCTTATCAACAATTCCAATATGCCGCGTCTGCTTTGACAAATAGGAATGCCAGATTATTCTGGTGGAATGAACAAGCTCGCTTCTATCGGAGTAAGTGGCCTCAGCTGGATAGGACAAATGACCAACTACCATTACAACCGGAATCAAAGGATTCAGATCGATGTTCAGTTTGCCGAATTCCTTGACCAGCACCTCTTGCTCAAGGCATAGAAGGTGGCTTTGTTGCAGAAGATGTCTGATATACTCTCCTTGCGCCATAAATTCAAGCGCATCAACCTGTTCGCGGGATTGCTCGACTAATGCGCTCAATTGATTGTTTTGATGAATCTCTTGAATGACTTCCTGTACAACTTCAGTAACTTTCGCATACCCTTCTGTTTTCAATAAATATCGAACATTGGACATTTGAATCGCCTTATAAGCATACTGAAACTCGCTATAGCCCGTTAGGAAGATGATTTTGCATCTTGGCCAATACATCTGAATCTCATCCGACAATTCTAAACCGCTCATGCCTGGCATGCTAATGTCAGTCAGAACGATGTCAATTCGGGTACGTTTCAACCAATTTAGCGCTTCTTTGCCAGAGTACGCTTTACAGACATCGAGCTTGTCTGGCATCCATTGCTGGAACACTTCATATAACCCATCCGTAATGATATCTTCATCATCCACGACTAACAGTCTAAGCAATCCATTTCTCCTCCTTCAGCTTGATGCGAATGACGACCTTAAGACCGTTCAGCTCGCTTCTAGACAGAAGCAATCCGCTATTTTTTCCATACGTTAAAAGAATGCGCCTATGAATGTTCATCATGCCTGTCATTTCATAGGATTCTGAAGGGCTGTCCAGGCGATTCTGTAAGTCTTCAATTTCGGTATCGCTCAGTCGATTCCCATTGTTCTCCACGATAATTTGAGCTGCAGTCTCATCCAGCTCAAAAGCAACTCGAAGCAGACCATCTTCCGTCATTTTCTCTAGACTATGCTCATATGCGTTTTCGATAATAGGCTGAATGATAAGCCTGGGCACATGGATATTCGCCATTTCCTTTGGCAATTCATCAAATTCCACACGAATCCGCCTTGAAAACCGGAGCTTCTGAATTTCGGTGTACATGCGGGAGTGCTTCGTTTCCTCAGCTAGCAGCACATTATCCTCCCCATTACGGGTAATGAACCTGAAATATTCCCCTAGCATATTTGTAAATTCTTCAATGCGCTCCGTATCTCCGGTTCTAGCCAAGGAATTGAGAATAAAAAAGCTGTTATAAAGAAAATGGGGATTGATTTGAGATTGAAGCTGCTTCAGCTCTGCCCGCTGCATCATCAGCTTTTGCTTGAAATCCTGATCAATCAGTGCCTGCAATTTATTCAGCATTTGGTTGAACCGATTATACAGGTAGCCGAATTCATCCTTTTCCTCATGCTCAATATGAATATCCAGTGCACCTCCCTCCATTCTCCTAAAGCTCTGAACGAGGAGCAGCAATGGTTTATGAACGAATTTATAAGTGGAATAAGAATAGATAGCGATGGCAATGAAGGTCATGATCGCGAATAGCCAAGCCCAGATTACAAATTTGCCCAGCGGTTTGCGTACGGTTTCCTCGGGCAAATACGAAGCGACGGTAACACCCAATTTATCCGAATGTGCTTTGTCAATATGATACTTTTTGCCATCAATAATCAGCTTGGTCGTGCTGGCTTCTTCTACTTCTCTTATATCGCCTTGAAGCCTTCCACTTAATTGCTCGTCGCTCATCAATACAAATCCCGTTGTATCCGAAATGAGAAATGACCCGCTTTCCGGATAAATATTGACTTGGTCCAAGGCATATCTCAGCTTTTCCCTATCTAATTCAATTTGTATGACGAATAGCGGCTCTTCTCCCTTCATGCCGTTATACTTTGAGGTGCTAAGATGAAGGGTGTTCCCCCACTTTACAAGTCGCTGCTCGCTCCTCCCAATACTGAAGCGAAAGTAATTGAACTTTTCAACGTCAAGATCAGAGATCGCATTGCCGAACGAAATTGTTTTGTTAACAGGACGGATATGCACATAAACATCTTTAATATAAACACTGCTATTTTTAAAAGAAGTTAAGCGACGGATCAAATAATTTAAGCTCGCTCTTTTTTCAACATTGTCCATCATTTCCCAAGTGACAACGAGCCTATTCAATTCATTATCTTCCAACAAGTCGAACTCCTGCAGCTCCATCCATTCAATTTCCCGATTAAAGGCTTCCAAATAATTCGATAATTGCGCCTCGGAAGTTCTTGACAGGCCTTCACTCGCATTTTTATAGCTCCAATTATACAAATAGACGCCTAGCAGGATGATAGGCAGAATCACAATGAGATAAATAATGACCTGTCGCATGAATATCGTATTTCGCCATGAATGGGCGGGAAATTTAAGCAAACCAATTCCTCCGATGCTGCTTTAATAAGTGATGAGCAAGTGTCTTGTCTTCTAGCATACAGAGTCGAAGGAGAGTCTTCTTACTTAAAATCACTGCCTCTTTCCGCATACCACTGATTTACCTCCGCTGTTATACGACTCCCGCCCAGCTTATTCCAATCGTCTACAAACCGATCAAACTCGTCTATGGGACTGCCAAGTATAATATTCACGAACGTTTCGATCTGTTGATTATACAAAATGGCTTGCTTCACTATCATCGTTTCCGTTGGAGGCCCTACAAAGCTTTCGTACAATAGCTGATTATTCTTCATGTATTGATCAAGGATCGCAAAAGCCCCATTCGGCCCATAGGTCCGCTCCCATCCCCATCCTGACTCCTTGTTCACATGGCCAGTACGGTAGGTTTGAATGTTTTTGTAGATGGAACTGGCTTCATCCTTTAAGACAGAATGATCGCCGGTTCTTTCTGACTCAGCAATTTGGCGATACGCCTCCAAGTTTTTCATCGCTGGAAAAGGGGTAACCGGTGAAAGCTTCCATACCGGTAATGGAGAGCTGTAATAGGTTTCATATTCAGCCGTTTCCCCCCAGTTTTTCTCCAAATGCAAATTAAAAAGCTTAACGATTGCTTCAGGATGGGGATAAGCTTTTCTAACGGCAAGAAACTGGCTCGTGCTGAACCGCAGCGGTACCATCGGCTCTTCTCCTGACACAGAAACGATCGGAAATGCCTGCCACTCTGCATTTGGTTGAGCAGCACGGCTGGTTTGAGCTAAAAAAGACCCCCATTGCTCTCCATAAAACATGCCAATATGGCTCTCAGCAATTAGCTTTTCTTCTTTCAAACCATCCTTAAGCCCAAACTCGCTATCGATTTGACCATCCCGATACATATTTTGAAGCACCTTTAACGCCTCTTTCACTTCGGGTTGAATCCCGCCATATAAGAGTTTTCCCGACTTGTCCTTGATCCATAGGTTAGGGTAAGCCTCATAGCCTGCCATAAAGCCTGCCAAGCCCATAACGGGATCGAATAAATATTGGGTCACGGCTAGTCCAAACGTATCATTAATGCCATTATTGTCAGGGTCATTTTCTGTAAACGCTTTCGAAATAGCTAAAACGTCGCCCATCGTTTTCGGCGGTTTTAAACCGACTTGCTCCAACCAATCTGTACGCAGCCAAATAAACATCGCCCCTTCAATAGAAGAGCTGGTCTCTGGTATTCCCATCAGCCTACCATCGACCGTTGCCGCTTCGAAAGGGCCCGTCCCTTCTTGGCTTAAAATTTTCTTCGTAAACGAAGAGGCATATTGCTCGTAAGCAGCAGATAGATCTTGAATCAGTCCAGCATTGCTGAGCATCCTCAGCTGCTGCGCATTGACTCTGACGACATCGGGTATATCTCCTGAAGCAAATGCACCGCTTAGTTTCTGATGATAAAGGTCCCCCTTGGCAACCCAATCATATTTAATTTTAATGCCCAGCATCTGTTCATATAGTCGATTCCACCTATTATCCTCAAACGTTTCTTCTGGCAATTGGCTGATTAAATTCTCCAAGCTATCGTCGCTTTCTCTTGCAAAGGTTAATTCAATAGCTGGATTATATTGGCTTAGCGCGGCACCCTGATAGGCAGTCTCTCCTTCAAATTCACTAGATACTTCTTTGTTGGTGCCGCTGCTATAGTCGCATGACGCAAGGAGTTGAACTGACAATAATGCAGTAAGCAAAAGCTTGACCTTGTTCATTATTGGTATTTTCAACAGGTGTGACCCCATTTCACATTTGAAAATATCGATCCATTTCCATTCTATGCTTCTAATTATCCGAATTACGGGCTGATAACACAATACACATCTCTTTATTTTGTTACCCGTCCTTTACTTAAAAAAATAAATCATCCGCCCATCTCCTTTATTGGATGATGGACGGATGCGCTTGAAACTTCTTCGTCAGATGAAATAGGGCCGAAATAAACGCTAGTAAGAAACCACATGCCGACATCGGTATGCCTACACACCCGAACAACTCCAAAAATTAGATTAAATCCGACTTCTGCAGCAGCAGCTGCACCATCTTGGCAACCTCGGCCCTTGTCACTTGCGCTTTCGGAGCAAGTATAGCTTCATTTCTACCAGTTACGATGCCCGCTTGTATGCTGTCCGCTATTCCGCTTTTCGCCCAGTCAGCCACCTTTGATGCATCGGTGTAAGGCTTTAATAGCTCGCTCGCAGATTGGCTGGAAAGCTTCGCTTTCTGACCGGTCATGACCATCGCCTTTGCTAAAATCGTCATCGCCTGCTCGCGAGTAATGTTCTCTTTGGGCCGGAATGTGCCATCCTCGAATCCTTGGATAAGTCCGTAGGCTTGGGCAGTCATGACCGCGCTGCTGTACCAATCCTTCGCCAAAATATCCGAGTATGGCGGCGTGTCGCTTTCCAGCTTTAATCCCAGCCCCCGCACCATGATCGCTGCGAATTCGGCCCGTGTGATGGCTGCACTTGGGTTAAACAAATTTTGGCCGATGCCATTAATGACCATTCTTGAGCCCATATCGTTGACGGCATCCTTTGCCCAATGATTTGCGACATCCTTGAACATTACGGGATGATAAATAATCGAGTAGGTGCTGTTCGACAAGCTGTTCAGCAACGCATAATACTTGCCGTCCACCTGAACGATTTTAGTTGGCACATGACGAACTGTTCCATCAGGCTCTATTACAATGCCTGTTGTTATTTGGTCCGGATGAATACCCTCTGGAAGAGTAATTGTCCGCTGGACATAAGCATTGAACTTCGTCAGATGAATGACAGAATCTTTATTTATTAAACTAATTTTAAAATCAATTGGCGGTATGACTAGGTTAAATCCCTCCCGAGCAGCCGCATTCTCTACCACTTTTGCCATTTCCTCGGACGCTTCTGCAATTTCAAATTGCATCGTCGTATCTTGTAGATTGATCATGGCCCCCAGCTGACCGATTATCACGTTCCTATCGATTTGCTGCACAGGCACAGTATAGGCTGCACGATCGGTTTTGATCTCGATTACAGCTTTCTTCTCTCCTAAGCCTTTTAGCATTTGGGCATTCAACTGCCCGATAACGATGTCGGAGCCGTTATAAACGGGAATCGTAATGACCGCATTGTCCCCCAACGAAGCAAGCAGCTGCTTCAGCTTCTGTTCGTCAAACACAACCGTTGTAACGGTTTTCCCATTTTTATTTGTCACATCGGCAGTTCCAGTTCCGGCACTCACAACCTTGCCGTTGATTAGGATGTCGATACTGCTGCTTCCTGTCCCTGGTGTAGCTGCTGGTGCACCGCCACCGCTGCTTCCTCCGTTGTTTCCACCATTGCTGCCACCATTACTGCCTCCGTTGTTTTCGCCCGTTACCGTAATTTGCGTTACCGCTTTTTTCTCTTTGCCTCCGGCAACAGCAGTTAATGTCAGCGTCCCTAATCCAGCCGACAAGCCTTTAATGGTTACGGCAGCTTTGTTGCTGTCGCCTACGATGCTAATAGAACCGCTAGCCTCCCATTGATAAGCGGGGTTGGTTGCATCAGTTGGATCAAGCGCCGAGTTAACAGCCAATTGCTCATTCACTTTAAGGGTTTGTGCCCTCTCTGAAATGCTGACGGACTGCAGTGGAATGATTACCTCCGTTTCAAGAGCGGTGAATTTCCAATCATCCATATTAAAAAGATTGCTCTCGCCTTCTCCTTTGAACATCAAGAAAACATTGTGAACCCCTTTAACAGAGCTTACATCGGTTTTCATCAGCTTCCAAGCTTGCTCCCCGCCTGTAGAAGCCGCATCAAGCGTACCTATAACCTCACCAATAGGACTATCTATACGAATCTCAATTTTCCCGCCTACGACTGAAGCAATATTGGCTTCGAATGACCCGGCCCCATCATTGCCGAAATCAACATTCGCAACCGCCAGCCAATCCCCGTTATGAATATTTGTGACATTCAGATTAGGGCTTGTGCTTTGGCTGCCTGGCGCTTCAAATATTTCTGTCAAAATGCCTGCTTGCCATGCAATTGTTTCTGCTTCCGTTCTTTGATAGGGATCGAGCGTTTTCAGTTGAGCGACACCTTCCATATCAGCTTGAATCTCTTTCATTCGTCCATTCTCATAAAATTCAACCTTATTAATATGAGTGGAACGATAGCCTTTTCCGTCCCCTATAGAAGCTTTGCTGACGGTCTGCGCATGGTAGGTAACATACCACTCTCCATTAAACTCGAAAATAGCATGATGGTTATTGCCGCCAACCCCGAAAAACGTATACGGATTTTTCAGAATTGGGGCGACATACGTAAACGGCCCCATAGGACTGTCGCTCACCATATAAGCGATTTCACCTGGAGGCGGTGTGCCTTCCGGATGAGTACCCGCAAAATTCGAACAATAGGAGTAATAATATTTTCCATTATACTTATGAATGCCGGAATCCTCGAACATGAAAGGCGCATCGATCGTAACCGCCGACCCTACTGTACTGATCAAATCATCACCCAGTTGAACTACTCTGGCGGTGTTGGGATGAGCCATTTGTTCTGCGGTCGAGTTAGGTTCACCAGGAATGCCCCCGCCAAAATACAAATAACCTTTGCCGTCGTCATCAACCAGTACTGCCGGGTCAAACAGCCAGACGACGCCGGGAACGCCAGGCGTATTTCCGGTTATCAACGCTTCTCCGAGCGGATCAATCCACGGTCCGAGCGGGCTGTCCGCAGTCAGCACGCCAATTCCTCCCGCACCATTAGCAAAATAAAGGAAGAACTTATCCTTTCCGTTTATTTGCTTATGAGCAGCTGCCGGCGCCCAAGAAAAAGTCGCCCAGTCCGCAATGCCGCCCGATCCCGCCACTGGAATTGCGCCATGATCCGTCCAGTTCACCATATCTGCCGAGGAAATCACATGTACTTTATTCAAATTAGCGAACGAATTATCTTTAATATTTCCGCTGCTATCATATTCGAAGGCGTCACTCGACATATAGATGTAAACTCTTCCATCAAAAACTAATGCATACGGATCAGCTCCCAGCTTGTGGCTCATCAGCGGATTGGAGTAGCCCGGGATTTTCGCAAGCGCTTTCGTATCCAACTGCTTTAATCCAATGCTCGCTACTGCATCATGAACGTTGTAAACGACATTTCCGCCTTCAACAGCAATGTAGTCTGTGCGAATGAAAACGGTACGATCAGATGGCACAAATCGATCCACCTTCAGCTTGATCGTCGCAAAAAGGTCGGAGGATGCGTTGGCGAACTTCACCTTGTCCCCAGATACATGCAGCTGAAGATGATGATCGTCATACGTATACGCCCCCTTTCCAGTCAGATTGTCAGCATTAAACGCAACATCGGTTACCGTTAAATAATCAGGGATGTTGAAGGACGCTGAAATCGACTTATACCCCTCATCCGGAAGCGCTTCCATCTTTACGGGTACGGAAAGCTCCATATTCTGAACGCCAATAACATCCGGCACATTTCCCAAATCTGCTTGCAGGACGGTTGCGGCTGAATCGGTTCCCGTCAGCTTGTCGGCTGCTCTAAAGTAATCAAAATCTACATATCCGCCTGTAGTCTTGGTAGCAAAATTAAACAATGCGAATCGATAGCCCATAAAATGATCAAGCTTATAGCTCAATTGAAGGGTATTTCCTATTGCTCGCCATTCAACGCCATTTAGACTATAGTAGAAATTGGCTTTATCGGTAAAATTCCTATAGTCAAATTCGACTTTTAAGTAGACTCTGTCCTGTGTGAGTGGAATACTTGCCAACTCTTCTGCTGTTCCTGAGCTTGCATTCACCATAACGAGGGATTTCAAATTCCCCTCCATTTTCACACCTACAATTCCATAGTCCTTCTGAAAAGCGGCGAGACCAGCAAAATCTCCATTTTTCATTTGGCTTATATCCATTGCCACTTTGCCGGAGCTTTCTGGCCCAAACGTTCGTTGGGTAAGCGTATTTCTAGCATTTTCGATGCTTGTGCTCTTCCTTCCGTTCGTAAGCCGCAAATAGCCTGGACGCTGTGTCAACGACCAATTATTTTGGTCCGGGTTATGGTTCCACTGCCATACTAAGGCAAGATTGGAGCCATTGTAGTCATATTCTCCGTCGTTTGTTTGGTCCACACCTTCGGCTGGAGTAACGTCAATGAGTGACACGTCATCCACATAAAAATTCATCAAATCCTTAACCGGATCTTGCTCAGCTGTCCAGGATGTTTCGATGAAAATAATCGGCTCATGAAGCTCGGCATCTGCCGGGATGGTGTAGGTGCCTGCAATCGTTCCCCATTCCCCTTTGTTTACCATAGCTGATCCCATCACCTTGATCGTTGTCCAATCTCCATCCTGCATTGCGATATTAAATTGCCTTCTAGCAGGAAGCGAGTCGTCACCTTCATATTTTACTTTTGCTAAAAATTTATAGGTGCCGCCAGCCTTTACTTTACTGGCAAGCCGTTGCTGAACCCCTGCCCCTGTAGCCTGTCTGCTGCTGACGTGCATGCTGTTGGAGCCGCTGTGATATACGCTGTCTGTTACCGTAACAATGGCCTGATCATGAGCTGTCCATGGGTCTTGACCTTCTTCAAAGCTGCCGTTGAGCAGAAGCTCTTGTCCTTCCTCTGCGGAAAGCTGTGCATCTAGGCCTGAAATTTGTTGCATAGCAGCCGCATTCGCTGATGAACGGCCTAATGCATTAAATTGTGAAGCTCCCACTCTCTCTGCGTTCTGGTAGAACTCATCGGAAGCTGCAAAATTGCTGTTCGCGCTTACTCCGCTTACAGGCATTTTAATGTTTTCCGGAATTGTACCGTTGACGCCGAACACTGGCCAATTATTTTCCCAAGCAACGGGTACCAGAAACGGTATTCGTCCTACTGCGCCGTGATCTCTGAACAACAGGCCATACCATTTGCCGTCTTTCGTGTCGACAATGCCACCCTGTGCAGTTCCTTCGCTTAATGCAAGTCTTCCCTCATATGTACCATCGATTGTTGAGGCGCGATGGACGATTTGAACACGAGGTGAATTTTTAGGCCATGCGATATTGAATACATAATAATATCCATTTATTTTTTGAATGTGAGAGCCCTCTGCAGGTAAACCTACGTTCTCTATTGTGCTTGCTACCAAGCTGGCGTCGGGGATAAGGATTTTGTTTAGACCGCCGACTTTAATCGCAGTCGCATCTGCGGTAAGCTCAATGATTTTAATATCCCCGCCGCCGTAAACCATGTACACACGCCCATCATCATCAAACAGCAACGACATATCATGAAAAACCCCGTCAAGCTCGGATCTGGTCCAAGGCCCTTTTTCAATATCGGCCGTTTGATAGATATAGGTTTTACCGGTACTGTATGAAGAAAATGCGACATAATAGCTGCCATTATAAAACCTTAAACTGCTGGCCCACGAGCCTTTGCTATAATCGCTCTTTCCATTTCGAAACGTCTGCTCGTCATTATCAGCCAAAATATCATACACATAATTGACGATTTCCCAGTGTACGAGATCAGTTGATTTCATAATTGGTACACCTGGATTCATATGCATAGTCGTACTGGACATGTAATAGACGTCGCCTACACGAATAACATCTGGATCTGGAACGTCAGCCCATAATAATGGATTTTGAAATGCAGCCTCTTCCTGCTGAGCGAATATGAAGGTGCTGGGCAATACGTTTAGCCATAATGTAAACGCTACCAATAATGCAAATGACTTTCTGAACATTTTTTCGTCTCCTCCTTCAAATGATCGTTTCTGTGTTTATCATAAAATAATTACCTTCACTAATCGATGTGTTTTTTTATTTTAAAAGTGAAAATTATTATTAATTTATTTCTATTTACCATTATTTGATTTAAAAAAAGAAATGAAAAATAGAGAGCAGCACAGTAGCTAATCCGCTCTCTTATCTCCTACATTTTCGAATGGCCTAAGCAAGGTTGTCCCTTTTTTATATGTAATCGCTTTCAAATTTACTCTTTTATTATCGACTAAGTATCAGACAAAAAACAACGTTCATCTTTTTACATGGCCAGCATTCCTTTTCTTCTTGAGCTTCAGGCAGCGGGCAAGGAAAACTTGTTCAGCAAGGTTCAATCGTCTTGTATACTTCTTCCGCTCTACTCCTGCCACCGAATATCCGCCTCATAATACTTCCGCCCCACCGGCCGCTTGCGCAGCTTCACACGAAGCTCGCCGTCCTTCACAATTGCTCTGCATACGCGTGGGCGCACTCCAACAGGCAGCTTAATCATTTCCTTCCTATTGCCGGGCAGCCCTTCAACGCGCAGGCGGTCTTCCTTTACCCATAAACGAAGCTCTTCCGAGCGCACATGTGCGGGAAGCGGGTATTTGACGATGATAAATTGCTCGCTCTGGGAAAAAGAGTACGGCGAAGCTTGCTCCGCAATGGCTCCGGCAGCTTCAGGCAGCGCTTTGGTCATCATTTTGCGCACAAATTGCTCCACCCAGTCCGGCTCGCGCAGCACATCAAAGCCTTTAGGCAGCTTCTGCCCTTCTACCCAGCGTTCGAGCTCATCCCATTTAGAATCCATCGTTTACCTCCCACCTCCCGGCCTATCTCCACTATATGCGCCGCCCAGTTAGGCGGATACCTCTTTAGCTGCTTCTGCGGCAAAACAAAAGTAAAGGAGATATGGCTTTTCAGTATTTGCAAATATCGCTGTTCTCAACATATACCCAGCAGGGAACCTCTGGGCGAATGCCGCATACGATATTACAACCATACGCTTAGCAGCAAGGAGGTCTTTGCTATGCCCGCTATAGTCGGATTCGTAAAAATCGTTAGCGTCGGCTCCAGCTCCATCGTCCAGTTTGGCGACGCCGTGCAAATGTCGCCCTCCAGCACTTCCAAAACCTATGCTGGCTCAGGCTCCTTCCTTACCGGCAGTCTGACGAATTCAAACAACGCCGTAAGCGCCACGAATACGCTTGATCCAGACGTACAGGACAGCTCGCAAAATGAAGTTGCGAGCGGGGTCAATGTCGTATGAATTGGACCGTTCATCAGACGATTACGATTCATCAGCTCCGCGTGGACAGCGTTTCGAACAGCTCTGTCCTGCAAATTGGCAGCGCAGGCTCCATTCGCTCCTTGTCCCAGCTGTATAATACGGGCGGCTTCACGGGACCAGCCGCCCAGCTGGGGGGCGAAAATCCGCTTTCCTTCGTTCCGCTGCCCAATCCGACCTAAGGACAGGAGGTTTCAACGATGCAGCAGCAGCCGAATCAGCTGTCGCCATGGCAGGCCTGGTCGCTTGACGTCGCAAAGCAGCTCCAATGCCAGCAGGAAAGCATCACCGCGTTGGAGCAGCAGCTTGCGGCCATCTGCGAGCAGCTCAAAAAGCTTGAAGCGAAACCTACTTATAATGTGGAAAATTTGCAGTATCATTTTGACCAGTTGAAGGTAGAAAAGCTTGAAGGCACGCTCAATATCGGCATGACTCCACAGGGATCGCCGGATATGAATGGCGATATTGAGCAGATGGCCATATCCAAGCCGCTCGTCTATCCCGCTCCGCCTAATGATGCAGCTCAGCCAACAGATCCCTATGCTCCGATTCAAAATGATATGAATCAGTATATCGACAATGAAGGCGCACAGAAGCTGATGCAAATGGAAAAACAGTTTTGCATGCCGCTTGATCCCCATCACCGCAGACTCATTCTGTCCGATATCCGCAGTCAAATGCCTGCCCGCATCCAATATTACGCTAGGTCACTGCCCCGCCAGGATGGGGTTAGCGAGGAAACCGCTGCCCAGCAAAACCGAGCCGAGGTGTTCGCCAAAACCGCTCGCGATGCCGATGCGGCAATGCTTCAATATATGCAGCAATTACAGAATGGAGGCGTAAGGAAAGCCCATGATTAAATTTGTCGTACACAATGATTGCCTAAGCGTTGGTAAAGTTGACATACTTGGCATATCCAGCGCATCGCATTTTCAAATCGGCGATAGCGACTATGTTACGCTTTATTCCATTTTTGATACACCGCCTGAATCCGTAATCGTTGGTCCTCTCGCACCTTTTCCAGAACCAGGTGGCGCCAGCAGCGCGGAAGGGGAAGGCTCGGAATGAGCTTCCCGCTCGACTACCCGATTCGTACGGCTGAGGTTGGCGGTTTGACGATTATCAGCGCCTCGGGAGCGGCCATCGTCCAGCTCGGAGATCGCGGGCAATCGACGCCGAAGCTTCGTGCGCTTGCGTTGCAGCGGGAAATTGACCACACTCGGGCGGGCGATGTTTATTTTGAATCATATGATTTATTCACCCAGTCGTTTCCAATATTTGATGATTTTGATGGCCCAGCTAAAGACATCATCCATATTAAGCGTACCAATCATTGTCCGCGCATCGTAGTGGGCTGCGTTTATATTATTGCTATGGGCTCATCATCGAGCGTACAAGCGGGAAATGCGATGGAAACGATCGCCGAATCGCGGATTAAACATATTCGCCAGTTCAAGCGTCCTATTCCAGTACCAGGCATCGGCTGCCCGCTTCCTCCGGTCAAGCCTGCGCTGTATAGATGAATGGCAGCATAGTAAACAGCTGTGCTGTACGAAATACCCGCAAGGCAATATGCCCTTGCCAAGCTTCCGTTTTTTCAACTAGGCATTAGCTGAAATGCGAATGTGACGGTACAAACGTCCAATTTTTCCACACGCCTCCGGCATACATTAACCATGTGAACAAAAGCTTCACACTAACAAAACCATTCAGGAGGTTGTTAATAGTGGGATACCCTGTAGCAGGCGCTAACGTAGGTTGCGGTCCAATCGCGGGTGCCAACAGTTGTTGGACAAATACGGGCACAATTCTCGTTCTCTTTATTTTGCTAGTTATCATCTTGCGTACCTTCTGCTTCTAAGCTTATTCACACCATTGCACGTTAGCGCATATTGATATGGCTTGCTTTAAAGCCAGCTTCATTTAAGCAGCACTAGCAATAAAGGGGTAGGAGGATACAGACACGGCAATAACCGGCAGGGGGCATGGGGCCCTGCCGGTTATTGCCCGTGCATGGATAACTATTCCTCGGAAACACGCGCCGCAATCTCTTTCGTGATCTCATCCCCGCCCTGCAGGCGCCACTGCTTGACGAATTCATCAAAGCTGTCCAAGCTTTGGTCGCCAACAATGATTTTCAAATAGGTCTCGTTCTCCAGCTGCTCCAGTGCGGCCCATTTTGTGCCCATCGCTGGTGTTGCGCCGTAGAAAACGCTGTTTACTTTAATCATGGGTGTTTTTCGAATGACACCGACGCCATATTCGTAAGCTGCTGCGGGCTTCCATGCATCCAAATTTTTCTTCGGGTTCTGATGCTCGGTTTCCGTCATTTCATACAGCTGGTAAGAGTCAGGATCAAGCGTCGATGGGTCAAGCTTGCCTTCCAGCACGCCTTGCAACTTATCATAACGGTTGTCTACCGCATCCGAATAATCAAGCAGCAGGTCGAACGGATAATAATGGCGCAGTTGCACGCCGGACTGGGATGCATATTCATCCAGCCATTGGGTTTCCTGAATGTTCGGGTCTAGCCGCCGCTCCAGGCGGGTAAATACATTGAGCAGCTTAACGACCGCCTCAGGATGCTCATAGCCTTTACGCACAACGAGATAACGATCCGTTACCGGTGCGGTATGTGTCACATACTCCCCGTTCGCATCAACCGGAGCCGCATAAGCGCGCCACTCTGCTTTCGTATTCTGGGCTACTGCCTCTGATAGCGGCCAATAAGGCATCCACCACGGCCCAAAAAACATCCCTGCTCTGCCATCCACAATCGGCTCCTCCGACTCCCGATACAGCACAAACTGTTTGTCGATCAGCCCTTGCTTGTACCAATCGGCCAGCTGGCCGAGCGCAGCTTTGCTCTCCGGTGTAATCGAGCCGTATACAACATTGCCATCTGTATCCCTCGTCCAATTTTTCGGAAACGCATGGAACGAATGAAAAATAGAATCAAAGCCGCTTGGATTCGGCTTCTGCCCGAATACGACAATTTTGTCGCCGGCTATACCGACGGTATTCGCCTTTCCGTCGCCATCAGGGTCACGCTGTACGAAGGCTCGGGCGACCTCTTCAATATCGCGAAGCGTCTTCGGCGGCTCCAGCCCTAGACGATCCAGCCAATCCTGGCGCACCCATAGCAAGGTGACCGCATCCATCTCAATTGCCACATTGGGCAGGCCGTAAAGCTTGCCATCACGCGAAGCCTCCTCCAGCGCCTTGCCGCCAGATGAAGCATAAATATCGCGTACCAGCTTGGAGCTGTATGCCGCATACGTACCCGTTAAATCCTGAATCATGTCGTTGTCGATAAGCTTCCGCAGTTGGGCGCGGTCAACGACCATTGCATCCGGCATATCGTTGCTTGCAATGGCAAAGCTGATTTTTTGCTCAAAGGCATCGTCACCCTTCGCTTCCCAAGCATGAACCACCTTTATATTCGTCAATTGATCCAAGTAGCGGGAAATGGGGTTGTTGTCATTAGTGTCGCTGCCGGATAAGCGGGATTCGGGTATTTTGAACCCTACCCGAACGCTGACCCGCTCTGGCATGCTTCCATAAGCGAGTGGCTCCGCGCTGCTGTCTGCCCGTTCATCCCCTTGCAAGCCGCTCATCTGCGCTGGGCTATTATTGCCTGTACACGCGCCGGTCAGCAGCAGCACAGCCATTATAAGCAAAGCTACTCTCGCTTTCATTGCTCCCCCTCCATTTCCCCTTGGATTGCCGCCGTCTCAACCGCCGCTTGCTCTTTGTATGCTAATAATAACCGCCCATACGCACTCGCTCGGCACGGAACTCGCTAGGCAGGCTGCCTACCAGCTCGCGGAACAGCTTGCTGAAATATTTATCATCCTCAAAGCCTACAGCGCAAGCAATTTCGTAGACGGGCATTTCTGTCGTGAGCAGCAATTCTTTCGCACGCTCCATTCTTATGCCGCGAAGCATAACGCCAAAGGGCATCCCGGCAAAACGGGCAAAGCAGCCGCTAAAATAGCTCCGGCTCATTTTCACATAATCCGCCACATCAACCTGATTAAGCTTGCCGGCCGCTTCGCGGCGAATATAGACCGTTGCACGCAGCATGCACTGAAACACCTCTTTGGAAAGCGACAGCGCAAGCATTCTGCGCTGGGCATAATCCGAGAAGCGACGCAGCCAGCTTTTAAAGTCCTGCCAGCAACGCGAACGCCCTAGCTCCGCGCGAAGCCCTTCCGCCTCACTTGGCTGCATGAGAAGTGCGGCCCAGCTTTGGCATAAGCTTTGCCCCCATTGCACCAGCTGCTCCTCGCTAGCCCGCAGCCGCTCCAAACGGCTTATGAACGTTTCCCATGCAGCGGGGTATAGCGCCCAGCGCAAAACAGCCATATCAGCATCAAGCAGCAGAAGCTGAGCCTCCTGATCAGTGGATGCCGTAAACTGCTGAAGCTCGCCAAAGCCCATTTGAATTCTGTCATGCTGGCCGGACGCCTTATAAAACATTACGGCAGCAAAGCGCTCCTCCAGCAAACGCTTCACATCAGCCAGCTCCTTCTCTTGCAGCCCTGTAACGACAGCATAATGAAATCGGCCCTTTAACAGCTGCGCCACCTCACGCTGCCATTCGGAATCTGGGGTCAGATGCGGCAGCGGGATCAGCCATAGCCCTTTCAGCTCAAGCAGCGTAAAATTTTTCAAGACAGGCAGCCGGCACAGCTCGTCTTTCCCTGCCCCTTCCTCTAGCGGATAACACACCAGCGCGGCATCCGCCTTCATCCGCTCCGCTGCGGAGCTCAGCTCCGCCCCCGAGCGAAAGCTGTTTTCCCACCGAAAGCGCTGAACGATTCTTTGCATCACTTCATCCGCTTTATCAGGCTCGAGCAGCGTCTTCACAATATAATCAATGGCTCCCAGCCGCAGCGCCTCCTGGACATAATCAAACTCATGATGGCAGGTCAGCACGACGCTGCGAATAGTGGGAAAGCGCTGCTTAATTTGCTCGATCAGCTCAAAGCCGGATAACTGTGGCATCGTTATATCGGTGAATACGAGATCAACCTCCGTATGCTCCAATAGCTCAAGCGCTGCTTTCCCATCCCCCGCCTCGCCAACGATCGAAATGCCGAACATTGACCAGTCGAACAACGAAATAAAGCCTTTGCGCACCAAGCGCTCATCATCGACTACAATCGCTTTAATCATCGAACTCCTCCTTCGCTTTACGTGGAATCACGATGGTCACTACCGTTCCTTGACCCAGCTCGCTCTCAATGCGAAACTGCATCTGCCCATTATAAAATTGCCGCAGCATTCGGTTCACATAGGACAGCCCAATGCCAAGCCCGCGCTTCGCCTTGCTGTCGTCACCAGACAGCAGCTTTGCAATCGTCTCCGGCTCAATGCCGGAGCCATTGTCCTCTACCCGCAGCAGCATCTCCGCGAGGCCAACAGGCTCAATTGTAATAACGATGCGCCCAGTACGGTCGCTCATCCCGTGGTAAATGGCATTTTCGACGAGCGGCTGCAGCAGAAAACGCGGAACCGCAACCTGCAGCACCTCATCGGCAACGTTGAGCTGAAATTCAAATTCATAATCATAACGAATGCGCTGCAGCTCCATATAATTCGTCATCGCTTCAATCTCTTCATCAACGGTTACGATCAAGCTTTGCTTGCCCAAATTATAATGCAGCACCTTGACGAGCAGCGTGACCAGCTTATCAATTTCCTTCTGCCCGTTCATCCGGGCCAGCCACTGTACCGTATTGAGCGTATTATGCAAAAAATGCGGATTAATCTGGCTCAGCAGCTTTTCAATTTCGAATTGTCCTTTTTGCTTTTCCTTGTTGGCAACCTCAGCAATCAAATCATTAATCGTCGTTTTCATATTTTGAAAATTATTAAGCACGAAGTCGAACTCCTCGACATTGGTAAAAGAAACTGGGCTTGTGCGATTTTCCGCCATGCGCACAATTTCTACATTGACCTTGCGCAGCGGCCGATAAATTTGCTTCCAAATGAACAGCGCCAGCAGCAGCGCAAAGACGAGTGTGGAGCAAGCCAGCACGAGCATTTTGCCCAGCCAGGCATACATTTCGCTGTTAAAGGCCGATTTGCTGACGACGGCTATAAGCTGCCAGCCTTGGGCGCTTGGATAACGGAACAAATGATAATCCGCCACCTCCTTATGCAGTTCGGGAAAACCGGCATCTACCGCGTCCCGCACCTGCATCGGCATGCTCTCGTCCTCCATATACGTCATGCTGCCCTGCTCATTGACGAGCACATGTGTAACCTTCATACCGTAGGTCTGCTGCTGCAAAATACTGCGAAATAAATTGTAATTCGTTTCCAAATAAATATATAGCTTATGCTCGCCGCCTACCCGAACGATGCGCTGCTCGGAGAACACCATATTGCTGCTGGAGCTGTACTGCGTTGGATGCGGCCCATAATAATCCGCGCCATTATAATGAATAAACAAGGGCAGCGCTTCGCTGTCAAAGTTCGGATTCATTGCCAAATTGGAAAACAACACCGGGTTTTCTTCGCCTGGCATAATGTAAGCGGTCAAGCCCAAATAAGGGTTCGTGAAATTAACGAGATTGATTTTCTGATCAATGGCGGTCATCATTTGGGATTTGCGTGAAATTTGCCGCTCCTGCAAAAATTCAGAAACCTCATCTACGATTTGGCCATCGAGCGCAAATTGCTTGGAGGCAAAGTCAAGATTATTGATAGCGTTTTCAAGATTTACCGCCTCTTGGCCCAGGCTGGCGCTAATTCCGCTTTGAATTTTGTTGGAGAAGATCGCATAGATGGAGGAATACGTCAGAAAGCCGACCAGAACGAGCGGCAGCAGGCAGCCCAGCATCACATAAAAAATTAAGGTGCGCCGCAAGGAACGGGCCGCAAAGCGGTTGTGAAGCACCGGCTGTTGTGCTGACATCGCGGGCTGATCCCTCTCTTTCGGACATGTCGCTGACAGTGCTATATTTTTACGTTCATTTACTATAGTTAGAAAATCTTGTTATTATCTTACGATTGGCTTGCCATTTATGCAAGGGGGGAATGGACGCTTTTCGCGATTTTCTTTGCCACCGGATTTAGTCGTGGTCCCATTCAATCATGGAGCGTTCAAGCCCGAGTTTGCCGCAGGACGTAATTAGCCCCGCCAGTTGGCGGGGCTATGAGCTATTCAACAATGAGATCCTAAAACCTTTAGATTCTATGCTGCTATTGCCTCTGCTTATTACCCTATTGCCTACTGCTTGCGATAGCCGAATACTTTCTTATTTTGCTCAACGTTCCACGCCAGCACGTCATCATAGCCAAGGCCTTTCGCCTTATCGAGCATTTCCTGGCGCAGCTTATTGAATTCAGCTTCATTTTTTGCAAAAATCATTTTCCACGAAAATTGCTTGATTACCTGTGCCACTTGGCCGCGCTTCTGCTCCAGCTCATCGCTGATGACGGAAGGCGGCGTGCCAGTGAACAGCGGACGCATGATGGCAAGCTGATTATTTTTCTCCAAATAATCCTTAGCCGTCAGAGCGCCGCCCATCGCAGCTCTCCAGTCTTGATCAAGCTTCGTTGGCGATTTCTCAAGCGTTGACTGCCATAGATTATAATCGTAAGGCTCGCCATTGTCGGGATTAATATTCGTATTTTTGAAAGTAGAATTGTTCAGCTGGCTCATGCCATCCTTCCACGTACCGCCGCCAAACTCCTCTGGTACTGCTGTATCATTTGCTGGCAGAGCCTGCTCGCCGAATGCAGTCAGAACCGGCTTTCCATCCTTCAGCTCCCAGTTAAGACCTTCTGGTCCATTGGAGGAAATCATATTGCCTTCTGGGCTGTACAACCAATCGATGAGCTCCAGAACGCGATCGGGGTGCTTCGTTTTTGAGCCAATCGCCCAAACGCGGTTGCCTCCATAGGGGTCATAGCCATAAGAGAACGTCCGCTCATCCTTGAACGGAACGAGTGCAAAGCCTTTTCCTGCTGCCATATGCTCAGCGGTATTGTACGTATCATCGAGCCATGGGAAGAAGGTGAACAGCAGCTGGCCGTCCTTCATTTTGTTCACAACATCCTCAAACTTCTGCGTCATGGAATCTGGGTCAACAAGTCCCATTTGATTGGCGTCAAAATAAAGCTTGAGTCCGCGCATATAATAGCCATCTTCATCCAGCACGCCTTGATATTCGTCCTTGTCGGCCGAAACGAGCGAGAAGCCGCCAGGATTAAAGCCGTCGCCTTCGTCAAAGCCGTGAATGCCTGCCCATGCTTTCGTCAGCACCATCATATTGCCATCCCAATCCGCCCACATCGAGAATGCATAAGTTGGTCGCCCGGATTCGCTTTTCGGCTCCAGCTCCTGCATTTGCTTGAGCACGGGCAAATAATCTTCCATCGAATTGATTTCCGGTCTGCCCAGCTTCTCATACAAGTCCCAGCGCAAATTCGGGTTGTAGGTCAAATCCTTCGCCTCGGATGGGCCCGGCTTGTCGTCGCCAACATCAAAGCCGATGCCGTAGACGCTGGAACCGCCGCCAAAGTTCGCTTTATTTTTCTCAATCGCCTTCGGAGCGTATTTCAAAATATTTTGGCCCTTGCTGTCCAGCAAACCATCCTTCGTCCAATCCACCAGCATGCCTGCTTTGATTGAATCCAAATACTTCTGGCCATCATCGCCGAAAATAACTAAATCGCCAAGATTGCCTGCCGCCATCATCGTGGCGAATTTGACGTCGCCGCCGCCTTCGAGGTTCGAAGCAATAATGTTCAAATTAATATTGAATTTATCTTTAATGACTTTGGCAAACCAGCCCGTCTGTTCGCCCGAGAAATTGGACAGCATCGAGAACACATCAAGCGTAATTTCTTCTTGCTGGCTGCTGCCTGCCGTCTCGGTTGCTCCTCCAGCTGATGGTGCCGTGCTAACCGTATTGCCTGGCCCATTGTTCGTGTTCGATGTACAAGCTGCTGTCGATACGATCAGCATCGCCGCCAGTAACAGCAAGGAAAATGTTTTACGAAATGATTTCAATGCAGTTGCCTCCCTTTTTTTTCATGCTTATGCTTGACCTCCGACTTCGGCAGGCCACCCCCTTTCAATGAGATCACTCCTGGGGTAAAATACATTCCCGACCCGCTCTTAGCCTTTAACAGCGCCAATCATAATGCCTTTGACAAAATACCGCTGGAAAAACGGATATACGAACAAAATCGGAAGCACGACAATCATCGAAACCGTCGTTCGAATGGACGTCGCAGTCTGCTTGTTCGTCAGGTCGATATTGCCTACCGCGCCTTGGGAATTGCGAATAATCGCGGCGAGCGAGGTCGACTCGTTCAAATACTTGTACAGTACAAATTGCAGCGTAAACAGCTTGCTGTTCGTCATCAGGAACACGGTATCGATAAAGGAGTTCCACTGGCTGACCGCTGAAAAAATCGCGATGGTCGCCGCAATCGGCGTAATGAGCGGCATAATGATTTTGGTGAAAATAATGATATAGCCCGCCCCATCCATTTCCGCCGACTCCTCCAGCACATCCGGTATCGATTCCACGAACGTTTTGACGAGAATGACATAAAACGGCGAAACGACCGCTGGCAAAATATAAGCCCAAAAGTTGTTCGTCATATTCAGCTTCATCATAATGATGTACCACGGAATGATGCCCGCATTAAAATACATTGTGATGATGACAAAACGGTACCAGAAGCTTCTGGCCCACATTTTGCGCTTCGTAAATAAATAACCGAGAAAGGCCGAAGCCGCGACGGTGAGCAGCGTGCCAATAATCGTTCTGCCGCCCGATACAAGTGCCGCCTGCGCCAAGCCCTTTAATTGCAGCACCTGAATATAATTGTCAAAATGAATCATTTTCGGGTACAGGGTAACCAGTCCCCTGGCGCTAAGATCGTTGCTGCTGATCGTATTAATAAACAGGTAATAAAAGGGAAACAGGCAAAGCAGCGTAAACAAGGTGAAAAATCCATAGTTGCAAATATGGAACAACCAGTCCCCAAGCCGGCGTTGCGTATGCATGCGCCTCCTCCTTTCCTCTCGTTCAAGTTAGATGATCGATTCCCCGCGGACGATTTTGGATAACTGATTAGCGAAAAACAGCAAGACAATGCTTATAATCGATTTGAGCATGCTGATCGCCGTTGCAAACGAGAAGTTGAAGCCGAGCATTCCCGTGTTGTACACGTACAGGTCAAGCACCTCGATATGATCTTTGTTAATCGCATTTTGGAAGACGAAAAATTGCTCCATGCCGTTGTTAATGAAATTAGCGATGGAAAGCAGCAGCAGTACAAAGTACGTCGGCATCAGCCCCGGAACGGTAATATGCCAGATCATCCGGAAACGGCCCGCACCATCTACCTTTGCCGCATCATATTGCTCCTGGTCAATGGAGGAAATGGCTGCGATATACATAATGGCTCCCCAGCCCAGCCCTTTCCACAAGCCCCACAGCGTCATCGCCAGCCAAGTGTGGTCGTCCTGCGCCAAATAGTTAATGCCCATTTCCTGAAAACCTAGGGCAATCATCCATTTATTGACGACGCCGCTATCTACCGAAAACATCATGAAGGCTATCGAATAAACAAGCACCCAGCTGATGAAATTGGGCAGCGTCGTGAGCACCTGTACCGTTTTCTTATACCAGGTTGTACGAATTTCAGTGAGCATAATAGCAAAAATAACGGGGAACACCGACGTTAAAATGCCGAGTGTACTCATCGCAAGCGTATTGCGCATCACCCGCATGACCTCTTGCGTCTGGGTCGGGTTGGAGAAAATCGCCTTAAACCATTGCAGGCCGACGAACGGCGTCTCCGATAACGGAAAACCTGGCCGATAATTGTAGAAGGAATATAACCAGCCGTATAGCGGAAAGTAGCTAAACAATAAAATCAGCACGAGGAACGGAGAGGCAAATAAAAATAAACGGAATTTGTCCGGTATCAAGCTGCCGCTTCGCCGAGACATCGAGCTTTGCGGACGGATAGCCGCCTTCATGTAATCCCTCCTGTAAAGATGTCGCAACCGCATGCCAGGCTTCCCGCTTCGAGTAAGCGCTTACTCGAAAATGAATCCACCAGTACCCAGCGGTTGATCTTGCCTTTAGTTTAGCGTGAATAGCACTTCAGCAGAGAGTGACAGCTGTTTCAGCTCGAGAGAAAGTCGTTTGGGATATTTGCACGAAATTCCCCCTGCAGTGAACCAAATTCTTACCTTTTCCTACCTGGCCTGCCGACAAAATAAAAAACCACATGGCGTTTTACACTCCCATGTGGCTTGAAAATTTTAAAAACAATATTTTTGCAAGGCGTGGTACACACCATCCTCATTATTTGACAACGTAATATCGTCTGCCAAAAGCTTTAACTCTTCCGGAGAATTATCCATCGCGATACCAAGCCCAGCAGATTCTAGCATCGTTATATCATTATAGTAGTTTCCAATCGCTAAAATTTCCTCTTTCTTTATCCCCCTCAGCTCGGCTAAGTTTTTCAAGGCATTACCCTTATCAGCTTGAATATTCAAAACATCTATAAAGGTATCCGCCGATCTTGTAATATTGAGCTCCTGGCTCAACAGGCTTAAATCAATTTGCAATTGATTTAATTGCTCACTTGTACCGATACAAGTGAATTTTATTAACGGATCTGCCAGACGATCAAATTGCGGGAGCGTTCTAGGATGAATATAAAAACTGGCGTATATATCGCCTATTTCTTTACTCATCTGCTCTACTTTATCTACATAAAGATCAAACGGCGTATTAATATCAAAATGAATTTGGTGTTTTCGGCAATAGCTCATAAAGCTTTCAAGCTGCGGGGCATTTATCGCATATTGATTAATAATTTGATTACTTCCAAAATCAATCGTAATCGCTCCATTGAACGTGATGCCCACACCATTTATGCCAATGATGTCCGTATAAAATTTTGTGCTTGTCGGCCCTCTGCCGGTACATAATACGACTTCTGAGCCTGACGAGGAAAGCTCCTTAATGATGTTTATACTTTTTTCAGAAATCATATGATGATCATTTAATAAGGTGCCGTCCATATCAATTGCGATTAACTTATACATGGCTGAAAAATTCCCTCCAGTTAGTCCTTATTTCCATTGTGCACATCTCTGGCTTGCCAATGCGCCCTCGAGCTTCCATTTGCGCTTGACTATTATATATAAAAATTTCATAAATTTCCACTATTATTAAATCAGCCTGCATACTTCTCCTTTACCTCCGTCTTGGAGGGGATGCTGCCTGAATCCACTTGTTTTCTTAAAGCGAAAAAGCCAATCAAAGCGATAAACACGGAACATGCAGCAAACACATACATATAATTCCCGCCGTAATTTTGCTGAACCGCACCGCCTATGGACCCTCCCAAAATGCCTGATACGCCTAAAAAAATCATAGCCAGCAGCGATTGGGATGTTGTTCTAAATGCTTTAGGCACCACTAAAACCATATAATTTACGGCTGATGCCCAAAATAGGCTGTAGGTTATCGCTTGAAACAACTGCAACGCTAAAATGATATAAGGCTCGGTCGTATACACATAACAAACCCATCGAATGATATAAAATAAAGACGCCACAATGATCAACTTTAAGGGATGGAACCTTTTCAATAGTTTAGCCGACATATAAAAACCTATGATCTCGCTCAAGCCAATGATGGCCCAAGCCCATGAAATCATAGAATCACTTGCGCCGATTTCTTTAAAGTATATGGAGAATAAAGCATCATTCATTCGGTGGGGCACCGCTAAAAACAATAAAAAAATCAAAAAGACAAATATTTTTTTATTGCCTATTAACTGTACGAGGTCTTTCCAATGAAATCGGCTGCTCTCCTGTCCGTCTACTTCATTTAAATTAAATAATATAACGATGGCGGCAAGCCAAATAGGAAAATAGATTTTAATTAATGCGTCTAATCCTCCGATACGTTCAAAATAAGCGCCAAGAAATACAGCGACCATACAAAAGCCGATAGAGCCCCACAATCGGATCGTACTGTATGTACTTTTGAATTTTTCAGCCATTTTCACAGTCAGCGTATCTACCAATGGAATGGCGGAAAGGAAAAACATAAATAAAGAAACGACAAAAACAACCGACAACAGCTTGCTGCTTATATAAAACAAACCAACTGCACTTATTCCTGTCAAGCCCCATAAAAGCAATAAAATCCGTTTTACTGCATGCCATTTATCACTAATGTAACCTACAATGGGCTGAAGAAAAATTGCAAAGAAAGGGCCTACCATAAGCAGCAGCCCAATTTGAGCGATGCTAAAGCCTCTCTCTGAAAGCAGTAACGGAAGATAAGGAAGCAAAATTGCGAAGGTCGAAAAAACTAAAAAATTTAAAGCTTTAATTTGCATCATTACTCTACCCATTGTCAACCTCTATCCTATGCTAGTTTGTCTTACTGCACAAGCGCAAACGGCTTTGCCGTCCTCTGGCGGCAAAGCTTTCGTTTCGAGAGTGGAATATAGAGAAAGGATAACGAAATGATATACTTTCCTATATTTAAAAAAAAGAAGCCAATTTTAGGCTGAAATGACTTCTTTTCATTTAATTCCTTATTTCCCATACACATTTAGATATTCCTTAATTTTTGTCACATGCTGCTCTTTATCGGCAGCATCGGACATGTAGGCTACAACATCTGTTATACGAGCTACGACGTATATGTTCACATTATAGGCTTTGCTTGCTTCCTCCAATGCGGATAATGCCGTTTCGGAGCCTTTTTCTTCTCTATCCAACGCAACTAGAAATGCCGTTAATTGGCCTCCCTCGCTTTCGATGAGCTGCTTCGTCTCTTTAATCGTTCTGCCTGATGTAAGCACATCATCGACCGCAAGAATTTTTTTGCCAGCAAGGGATGCGCCAATGATATTTCCGCCCTCGCCGTATTGCTTCTGCAGCTTGCGATTGAAGGCGAAACCAACATTAATGGCATCGTTATTATGCAAGGCCAGTGCTGTAGTTAACGCTATCGGTATACCTTTGTAGGCGGGCCCAAAAATAATATCGAATGGTATCTGTTCCTTCACAATCGTATCTGCATAGAAGCTTCCCAGCCGCGCTAACATCGCAGAATCATTGAAGGAACCAAAATTAAAAAAGTATGGGCTTAATCTTCCCGATTTCAATGTGAATTCACCAAATTTAATGATGCCATCATCGACTATAAACTTTGCAAATTCCTTACTAATATCTCGCAGCTCATTCACCTTCCATCTCTAAATTAACGTTTAGGATAAAACATTCGATTTCATTTGTAATGAATCAAACGTTTTATTTTGAATCGTTTGCTGCAGCTCAGAGCGATCAAGCAGCGTTATATTTTTTTCAACAAGCCATTCGTCATCGTAAAACTGGTCCAAATAATTGATGCCCGTATCCGGGATAATCGCAACAGCAGCTTGTGAATCACTATTATTCAGCCAAGCCAAAGCCGCTACTACCGTCAAGCCGCCAGATCCCCCTATTAAAATACCATGATGTCGAGCAAGCAAACGACACATCGATATCGCTTCCTGGTCGCTGGCAATGCACACCTGATCCAACACTGAAATATCTGTATTATCGCTTCTCCAGCTTAGTCCTACACCATTAATCAAATAAGGAGAAAATTTTTCTCGGAACACAGCCGAACCCGCTACATCGCAAGCAACAATTTTCACATCCGGCCGCTGCTCTTTCACATATTTCCCAATTCCGCACAGATGCCCGCCTGTGCTGACTGCGCCAATAATAGAATCTACCGGCAAATCCACGATTTCCAATGCGGTCGTTTGAGAATGATATTGCGGATTTTGCGGATTATCATATTGGTTTGTCCAGTAAGCATTAGGAAATTGTTGAAGCAGCTCCTGAACCCGGTTCAGCCTCGCTCGTTGAAAGCCGCCATCCGCTGCTGGTGAAGTGACCATGCTGATTTCTGCCCCATAAGCCTGGTACCACCTAAGCAAGCTTTCGCTTACTTTTGGATCAACAACAATAATGACCCGAAACCCATACACAGCCCCTAGCATAGCCAGAGATTTCCCAAGATTGCCTGAGGTAGATTCTACTAATATACTGTCATGATTTAATTTTCCTGAAGCAAGAGCCGATTTCACTAAGCCAAGAGCCGTTCGATCCTTGATGCTAAAATTGGGATTAAAATAATCCAGCTTTAAATATAGTCTTTTGCCCTTAGGAACTAAATCATCAGCTAGAGCTAGAACCGGCGTATTTCCGATGCATTCCGTAATATTGTTATATATCATTGCGTCACCCCACAATTTTAATTAAGCTATCACCCGTAGTCAGTATTTTATTGCCGCTCTGCAGCACGACGATAGGATCTTCTACATGCAAGGCTCCAAGACCAAATTCATAATAAGGGGTCTCTATGGAAAGAACCATTCCTTCTTCAATAACATCATCGCTTGCTGGGGATAAAATAGGCAGTTCGTACGGCTCTAGGCCAATTCCGTGTCCAACATGATGCCTTCTATAGCTTTCAAAGCCTGCTTCATGAACAGCATTCATCGTCAGATGGAACACATCCTTGCCCTTCATCCCCGGCTTAACCCTTTTTATCGCCTCTTGCTGCCCTTTATGCAGCGCATTATATTTCAAGTATTCGGCTTTAAGCTCCTTGTAGGCGAAAACTCTGGCAATATCCGCCCAATAACCATCACATACAATGTCGCAATCAAACCATAAAATATCTCCTGGCATTAGACGGTTGTCAGCACTAGGCTTTCTTTGGCCGCCGACGGCATGTCTGCCCACTTTAATCATCGGCAATGTAGCTACAGCACCTTGCTCTGCAATCGAGCATGAAAAAATTTTGACAATTTCCTGTTCATTAATGCCCTCATATAGCTGATCAATAACGGTTTTAATCGCTTTCTCGATACAAATAGACGAATAAGCAAGCGCCTCTATTTCAAAGCTCGTTTTAACCGCCCTAACGCTTCGGATCACCGCCGAGCTTTCAACCCATTCAACCTGAGGGAGCTTGCTTTTAATCATCGACAAGCGGCTTCCTCTCATGCCATCCTCATCAATCCCTACTCGTTCACTCGCGAGATTAAGCTTATGGATTAACGCAACAAGACCTTCTTCGGCATTTACATTTCCATTGTCATGATTTGATAAATCGTTCAAACGCTGCTCGTCTTCCGTTAATGGGGTGTCTGCTCCATATTCCCGATAAAAGGTACCATAGGTTATGACTTCCCCAATGGGGACTCTCGCATCTAAAATCTGGTCAATTTCACCAACGGAATGCACAATATGAACCTTATCGGGAGCACAGCTTGTAATGACTGCGAAGCATTGTCCAAAATAAGGGTTCAACGTTTTGACTACAGGCTCAAATCCTGTAAAATATTTTATATTTTCTTTGGTAGCCGCAACAATGGCCGACAGATTATGCTCTTTCATTTTTGATAATAATCGCTCCGTATTAAACAGCATCATTCACCTCATGTTTTATTCGAACTCTAATTGCTCAACCAGCTTAATAACGGCAGGGGCAAGCAAGCTATTATCGCTTGAGTCCACCCAATCCACTTCACTAATTTCCGAACACGGCACGATATGTCCAGCCCAGGTTGCTGTATAACAGATGAGCTCAACGTTGGCATCCTCTTTATAGGCAGGCCCTATTACCGTTGTCAAATGTTGAATGCTTTCCCTCTGAACTTCTATATTCAGCTCTTCTTTCAATTCCCTTACTAGAGCTTCCTGCGGGTCCTCTCCTGGCTCTATTTTCCCACCGGGCAAATACCACAGCTCATTATCCCTAACCCTAACGAGAAGCAGCTTGTTTTTATCCTGTTTTACAAGGCAGGCACAGCTAATCATTGTCATGCAGCAGCACCCTATCTACCATGTTGATCATGTTTTGCTTGTCATAATTTATAAAATGTCCTGCGGCAATTCTCATCGGGTCCCCGGCATGAAAAAATTCATAGACTAACTGTCTTTGCCCAAAGCCATCACCGGATGCATCCCAAGCGAGATTTAATAATTTAGTCCGGGATAACGCATCCGTCTCACCTGTAGTAAGCGCACTCCCCAAGTCGCTTAAATCCGAATTAAGAAAATCCTCATAATGCGGGGTAGACAACATGGAACCAGCGGCAAGAGATTGCAAGGTTTTAACCATCGTTTCATACATTTTCGGAAAATTATAGCGAATCGCCTGAATCGCGCTAATGCTTGGCGTTATAACTCCTTCCTCACTTATCGTTGCCTCTGCCTCACTCCATGCGATGCTCGCTTTTACAAGCTCAACATAGGAGGTTAGCTCTCCTAACTTTTCTTGAATATTAATAAATCCATCAAGCTTCAGCATCTTCGCCAGTTGAATGGAAATGCCTGTGAGGAGCTCCGCTTTAGATAAACCTCGCACAATACCTTGATGCCCCGTATGGTTTCTAGCGAAGGTTTTATCGTAGAATAAATTTGATTTAGCAACATCTCTAAACACGAACACCTTGTCCCAAGGAATAAATACTTCATTTAAAATCAAATAAGCATCAATTTCATCAAAAGCGTTAGCTAGTGGGTGATCAAAGGAATGATAGGCTGGATTCACCATCGGTTTTCGGCAAATAATTTTCACGCCTGGGTAATCGATTGGCAAAGCAAAAGAAACCGCGTAGTCCTCGTCACCCGGCTTTAACCCTGGCATATTAAAAATGAGCAATTCATCTGCAATTGGCGCCAAGGTTACGATCATTTTTGCCCCAGTAACGACGATTCCTTTTTGATCATGGCTTACGATTCTCACGGCCGCATATTCATTGATTTGGGAGCCAAGAGGCAAAGAACGATCAATTTGCGGATTAATAGCCCCATGCCCTACAAATAAGTTATTCTCTTTCACATATTGATAGTAAGCTCTCATATTTTCCGAGAAATTAGCAAACGGATTGCTTCCCAGCTGCTTAGAATGAGCATATAACGTAGCTAAAGCGGCATTGATAAAATCTGGCGTTCTGCCCAACATCCCAAAGGAAATATCCGCTACAGCCTTGTAGGATTTTCTTTTCCGCTGCAAATCCTCGATTGTTGAAGGGACTAGCAGACTAATTGCGGCATTGTGGCTGCCATCGTTAAAACAATGAATATCTGATTGTTCTTCCTGCAAATCATAATACTTTTCAATACAACCAATCGCACCTCCAAAAGCCGGGTTTGTCGCTACATCCACTTGAATCCCGTTTAAATAAACAGAATTTCTCCCTTTCATTCTTTTCAAATAGGCACTTTTAGCTGAAAATTCATAGGTTTGCACGTTGTTCAACACCTCTTACATTATTTTTTACCATAAAAATCTTGATAATTAGTTTATAAAAAATCTAAATTAAACATAAAATAAAAAATAGATAATTATAGCAAATTACATATGTAATGGTAATTTAATTTTATGAAAAAGTCTGTCGAAATTAGCTGTCGAATATAGACTTTTTTTGTCGTAATTAGCTTTGAAAATGGTTTAAAACGATAAAAAGCAGCCGCTCCCGTAATGGAAACTGCTGCTTTTTATCTATTTATCGCGAAAACTAAAGCCATTCTATATGTCATGTAAGCGTTTTATTATTTGTAAATATACGACATTTATATTGATGGTACAGAAAAACTTTCCTGTATATAACAGCAGATCTTCCCGTCAGAGCAGGATGCGGTTTCCGCAAAAAAATAGCAGGACAAAGAACGTTTGCTGCGTTCTTTATCCTGCCGGAACTGCTTATGAATGATACTTGATAGATTTAGCCCTTGAGCTGCTTATACTTCTCTGCGTATTTGCTAACGCTCTGAATGAATGTCGCATGCGACCAAGTGAGCGGTGCGACAGAGAGCGGGCTGCCGTCGAACGGATTCAGCTGCTCTGCCAGCAATCCGCTGGATAAAGCATGATCCACGACCCATTGCAGCGTCTGCTTCGGCCCTTCCAGATCATCCAGCTTCTGTGCAGAAGCAATTTGGTAATTGGCGACCCATAGCGTGCAGATAATCCACGGATTGCCCGGAATTTTATCAATATCGCCGGTTTGCTGGAAATAATAATCGTTCGTATACCGTGCATGTCCGCCGACGTCGGTCTGGATTTTCAACCCATCTCTGATCGCATTCATCGTCCGAACAACTTTATCATCATCGACCGGCAGCACGCCAAATTCCCAAATGCCGAATACGCTGCTCTCCAGCGTCATATCCTTCACCCAGCCATTGTCCTTCTGAATAAGCCCTCGCGCGAACCGTCCGCTTTCCTCATCCCACAGCTGTGTCAGCATGCCGTTCTTAAACGTCTGGGCTGTATTCCGGTAATGGTCGCTGCGCTCATAATCGCCGAACAGCTCGGTGAAGAAGGCTGCCGCCATTAAGCCGCCATATACAGAAGCGACGGTATAGGTCCAGATGCCATAACGCTCTTCCCACAGGTCATAGCTCGGTTTAGGCAGCGACAGCTCAGGCTCTATATAGCTGCTAAGAAAGGTAGCTGCCTTGCGAATCAAGTTGCTGTACAAGGACTGAGGCAGCTCAATGACTTGATTGCGCAAATAATCCTGCCATAACGCGAACAGGACGAGCGCCGTCTCGTCTTCCTGAATCGGAAGCCGCTGGCTGCCCTGTACGATATACGGATGCCAGCTGGAGCCGACCGTTCCATCCGGATTGTATTTGTGATACAAATAGCCATCTGGCGCAAGCGCTGCTGCGCAAAAATTGAAAAATGGCGCAATAACGCTCTGGTAGCCGGCAAGCGACATCGATTCGGCGATTAATGCGCCGTCACGCGGCCACATGTAGCTGTAATGGTCACGATTGTATTGCAATATATCCGTATCATTCGCCGCCAAAATCGCGCCGCGCTCATCTACCTGCGTGCGCACGATGAGCAGGCTGTGACGGAACATGCGGCTGATGCTCTCATTTAAATCGCCCAAATCGCTCTCGGCTCTTCTCAGCCAATGATTCCAATAGATGACGACGCGGCTAAGCAGCTTTTCTGGGCTATTATCAAGGACGTATTGATTAAGCTCCTTGACCTCCTCCAGGTTTTTGCCAATCGACATCCAATAATAAAACGTTTTTTCGCCGTCCCCCGGCACATTGGCACTGAGGCCAATCGTACTGTCTACGGAGCCTTGGGCAATCGTATTGCCCATTAGCACGCCATCCTCTGCATCACGCCAGGTGCCTTCCGCAGAGTGGAACCGTTTGATTCCCGTCGAATATTGCATCAAGCCGCCTTCATCGCTTGAGCCGCTGAACATAAAATAGTTCGAGCGCTTGTAATGAAACAGCGTATTATTTTCCGGGTAATACGCAGCTGTATCGCCTACCTCCGAGCCATCGATCATCAAATCCTGATGAAAAAACAGCCTTGCCTCGCGGCCATCATTGCGTAAATTTCGTACGACGACCCGCTTAATATAAATGCATTCGCGCTGATGAATACCGTCATTCATCTGCAGCTCAACACCAAGCCCAGCATGTCTGGCTATGATGTTCGTAACGAGCGAATCGTCAATATACCCAAGCTCAATGTTCCACTCGGGTTCATCCAGCCAGGAGAAGACGCCGCCAATCCAAATGCCGAAGCGGC
Organism: Paenibacillus liaoningensis; assembly: GCF_059609455.1. NCBI lineage: Bacteria > Bacillati > Bacillota > Bacilli > Caryophanales > Paenibacillaceae > Paenibacillus > Paenibacillus liaoningensis. The sequence continues at coordinate 9,671 of NZ_JCAALU010000014.1, read as the reverse complement.
AATAGTGGCCGCCCACATGATTGAGCTGTCCCACATAAGGATAATAAATATCGCGGATGTAACAGGTTTGATCCAAATTCACTAACAGCTTGCCATTGCCAATTATAAGGTGACGGGGCATGGTTTGTTCTCCTCTCGCTGTAACAAAAGTTGATGATATACGGCTACGTAGGCTTTGGCCGAGCGATTCCAGCTATAGTTCTCCTTGGAGACATTGTCTATAATTTGCTTCCAAGCCTCTGGATTCCGGTATACGCGCAGCGCTCTGCTAACCGTACTCCAATATTCATCGGCATCATAGCCCACAAAGCTGAAGCCATTTCCTTCACCAGTATATTCATCAAAAGACTGGACGGTATCCTTTAATCCCCCGGTTTCCCTAACGATCGGGACAGCACGGTAGCGCAGCGCAAGAAGCTGGCTAATTCCGCAAGGCTCGAAGCGTGAAGGCAGCAAATATAAATCAGCTCCTGCGTAGATGCGGCGAGCGAGCCTCTCGTTATAGCCAAGCTTTACCGCAATTTTGTCAGGATAACGCAGCGCAAACTGCTGCAGCAGCTGCTCATAATGCCACTCGCCCGAACCAAGAATGACGAGCTGGATATCCTCCTGCAGCAGCTGTTCAAGCCTTGCCGTGATGAGGTCCAGCCCTTTCTGCTCTACAAGCCGGTTGACCATGCCAATGAGCGGAATTTCCTCCGATTCCGGCAGTCTGAGCTCCTGCTGCAAATCGAGCTTGTTTTTCCGTTTTCGGCTAATTGAATTCCGGTATGGCGTATGCAGCGAGGAATCCTTCATCGGATCATAGGACTCATCATCAATCCCGTTTACAATGCCCAAAAGATCGCCTTCGCGATGCCGCAGCAGCTTCTCCAGACGCTCGCCATATTCACTGCCCTTGATTTCTTCCGCATAAGTATGGCTGACTGTTGTCAGCTTATCTGCGTACACGAGGCCACCCTTCAAACAGCTGGCTGCGCCATGAAATTCCAGCCCATCCGGGCCAAAAGCTTCATCGCCCGCTCCCGTTAAATCCTGAAGCTGCTTGATGCCCAGTACGCCCTGATATTTCAGATTATGGATAGTGAAAACGGTGCGGATATGTGCCCATTGTGCCGCATATTGCGTCTTGAGCAGAAACGGAATGAGCGCGGTCTGCCAATCATGGCAATGGATGACATCCGGAAGCACATCAATAAAGCTTAGCGCCTCCAGCACAGCAAAGCTAAAAAACACAAAGCGCTCAGGATCGTCTCCATATCCATATAACCCTCTGCGCTTAAAATAAAACTCATTGTCGATCAAATAATAGCAAACGCCTTCGATTTCTCCACGGAATAGCCCGCAATATTGATTGCGCCAGCTAAAGGAAACGTTGAAGGAAGCGATTTGTTCGAAATATTCCAAATATTCTGCTGGAATGTCCTCGTATTTTGGTAAAATAACGCTTGTGCCGATTTGACGTTTAACCAATGCTTTGGGAAGAGCGCCTGCAACGTCGCCCAAGCCGCCGGTTTTTGCGAGTGGCGCGGCCTCCGAAGTTGCAAACAAAATATTCATTTTTTTCTCCTCCTGTTTCGCTCAAAAATGGAGCTGGCAGAGGCTGCGACACGCTGCAGAAAAGTCCCAGCTTAGCACCCAGCCTCATACCTGCCTATTTCCTTTAAGTTAGATCGTCTTGCGCTTGCCTGCCAGGAAGGGCAGCTTCTCCGCTCCTCTTATATCCCGGTTGCAATCGACTCGTACATCCTTATCCAAAATGCTATGCTGAATCAGGCTATTTTCGCCAATGATGCCATTTTGCATAATGATGCTATTGCGAATGACTGCCCCTTTGCCAATATGGACACCCCGGAACAAAATGCTGTTCTCCACGGTCCCTTCAATGCGGCAGCCATTGGCGATTAATGAATTATTAACTTTGGAAGATTCCAAATACCGCGCCGGTGGCTCATCCTTAACCTTCGTAAAGATCGTGCCTGGCTGGAAAAACAGCTCCTTCCATACTTCAGGGCAAAGCAGATTCATGCTATTGGTAAAATAGCTTTCAAGCGTATTGACTACGCCCAAATAACCATCGTATAAATGTCCATAAACCCGCAGCTTGTTCAAGCGGGAGAATATCGCATGGCGTACGAGATGATCCTGCCCTTGGGCGAGCGAGGTTTCTACGATTTCCATGAGCAAATCCTTCTTCATCACATACATTTCCATCGAGGAAATATCGCTCAGCATGCGCCCATAGTTTTCCTGAATCGATGTAATTCGGCCATCGCTGCTCATCTTGACCTTGCGCGCCTTGCCGGCCAAATCATGCTGCTTCTTGCACACGATTGTAATATCCGCCCCGCGTGCCTCATGCTCATCAATAATCGGATTAAAATCAATATTGCAAACCATATGGCTGCGCGTAATGACAACATACTCCGTCGTTGAGCGGTTGAAATAATCGCGATTTTGATAAAAATGGTATAAATCGCCGCGGCTGATTTCCTGCAAATCATCCGTAGCTGGCGGCAAAATAAACAACCCGCTCTGACGATTGTTCAAATCCCAATATTTACCTGATCCAAGATGATCCATAAGTGAGCGATACTTCGTATGCGCAAACACCGCTACCTTGTTAATGCCAGAGTTCACCATGCTGGACAAAATAAAATCAATGAGCCTGTAGCGTGCTCCAAACGGCACGGTCGCAAGGCAGCGGCTTTGCGTTAAATGCTCCAACTCGTCCGACTCGTGTATTAAATTGATAACGCCCATTATCCGGTTGCTCATGATGGCTCCACCTCCAGCAATACGTGATCATTCGCAACGAACTGTCCAACAGCTACGACGGTAATCGCATCATCCTCCGGATCGCCAATCTGCACGCCGTCTTCGATTACAGCGCCTTCGCCGATAATTGCCCGATAAACGCGTGCCCCTTCGCCAATTCGCACATTCGGCATAATGACGGACTCGCTCACCTCACTGTCCTTCTCCATCTGTACGCCATAGAAGAGAACGGAACGATCTACCCGCCCTTCCACAACGCAGCCCTCCGTCACCATAGATGATTTCACCTCGGCGCCCGCCGCTACGTATTGTGCCGGCCGATTGGGATTGACAGAATAGATGCGCCAATCTTGATCCGATAGATCTAGCGAAGGCTCCTCTGCGAGCAAATCCATATTCGCCTCCCATAGGCTTTCAATCGTGCCGACATCCTTCCAGTAGCCGCGGAACGAATAAGCGCTGACGATGAGGCCATCCCGCATCATAGCCGGAATAACGTCTTTGCCAAAATCATTGCTGGACTGGCGGTTCGCTTCGTCATAAATCAAATACTTTTGCAATACCGACCATGTAAAAATGTAGACACCCATCGAGGCGATATTGCTGGTCGGCTTCGCAGGCTTTTCCTCAAATGCAGTTATACGGTCTTCATCATCGACATGCATGACACCGAAGCGGCTGGCTTCCTTCCAATCTACTTCTATACCTGCTATCGTTACATCCGCCCCGCACCGCTTATGATGCTGAAGCATCAGATCGTAGTCCATCGTATAAATATGATCGCCGGAAATGACCAAGACATAGCTTGGATTATATCGCTCAATAAACTCCATATTCTGGTAGATTGCGTTGGCCGTGCCCTTGTACCAGACGCCGCCCTTCTGTTTCACATGCGGAGGAAGAATAGCCATGCCGCCATCGCTGCGATCCAGACCCCAAGGCGTTCCAATGCCCAAATAACGATTGAGCTCAAACGGCTGATACTGCGTCAATACACCTACTGTATCGATACCTGAATGCGTGCAATTGCTTAATGTAAAATCAATAATCCGATATTTCCCGCCGAAATAAACGGCAGGCTTGGCCAAATCCTTCGTCAGCACTCCAAGACGTTTTCCTTCACCCCCTGCAAGCAGCATTGCCAACATTTCTTTACGAGCCATGGACACCAACTCCTTATTCATGAGTGTCCCCCAGAACCTAGATGAGAGAGCAAGGCGATAGCGGGGGAAAATGTGATGAGATGCAACATTTGCAGCCGTGCCCAGCAATCGTATCGCTGACGAAATAAGGTTATCCCTTATCCCCGAGTCCCGGGTTTATATGACTTGTCGTCTATGAAAGAGCGGTTGCAACCCGGCTCTGGCACTCCGATTTGATAGTTGGAGCAGCATTTTGGAGTAGTTGGCTTTAACAACAAACCCTTGCCACATCATAATTAGGATATGACAGATTGTCCGGCAATATGAATATATGCCAGAATAGAACTGGAAGAGAGCTTCCGTCCGTGAGCAGACAAACTATGGAGCTAAAGTGAATAGGAAGCAAAGAGCTGCTTAACTGTGATAAATTCGTATGCGAGAGTTCTACATTTGCGGTGGCCTTGCCATTGAGTGAAATAAAGCTGTAGTGGGGATAATCATCCTGTTATTTGGAAAGCTGCGATTGACAAGGTCTGCTCCTTCCTTTTAAATTGGACAAAAGCGACGGTTGCCTGATTATTTGTGAGGTAAATGGGGCCAATGGCCCCATCTTGCAGCTAGTTATATTATACATCTTTCATAGCCAAATGAAACCTTAAATTGCTGATTTACTGACTGATAGAAGATGAATATGTATTTATTTTATACTGTACGGGTTACGCGATGAATGTAATAATGTTTAGAGCAGTATCCCTTCGTACTCGCGCTTTTTGTACAGTTAATCCATTTACAGTTCGTTACAATTTTCGTTCTACGAGGCCGGATGGTGAGAGGGTCGCCATGACGCATAAGACGCTGATGGTGCATGGAGCATAATTCTCTGGCTTTGACGGGTTTGGTGCAGTTCTCAATGGTGCATTCATTATTCATGGTGTATCTCCTCCGGAATCAAGCCTTTTAAAATATTTCCCTATATATTGATTATTTTAACAAGGAAAGCGACAAGTTATAAAGCGCGCTGAGCGCCCAATAAGCAGCAATAATCGGACAGATAACCATCTATCCGCTAGCTATATGCCTGCTAGGCTTGCGAGTTTAATTAATTAAACACTAGACCAATGTGAAACGGTTGTCGCCGTCCTTGGGCGGCGCGGCGCGTTTCATTCCGAGAAATATAGAGAACGGATAGTATTAGGATATGCTTTCCTATATTTCAAGCGTAAACGGCTGTCTTTGTCCTCTGGCGGCAAAGCTACCGTTTTGTCATGAAATATAAAAATTTATTAGTGTGCAACTTATAAATTCTTATATTTTAAAAATACCTTACATACATGCCGCACTGCTGGCTCAAAGGAGCGAAAACGATTGACGGTTTTTGAAAGAGTGTTTCAAATGATGGACAGTCCTGCTGCTATTATCCGATCTGTAAAGCATTATGGCTTCTTCATGGATGTCAATGAAGCTTTCATTCGCCTAACAGGTCTGGAATATGAATCTTTGATAGACAAGCCGGTAGGCGAGCTGGTAGAGAACTGGTCGCTCAAGCATTTCAAGACCAGCACAAAACGAGAAGGACTGCTCCACACCTGCAAGCCGGGAGGAACGCCCGTCATGGTCGAGCATAACAACCTGAATATGCTTAACGAAGAGCGCCAGGCATTATCACTCATTATACTGACTGATTTGAGCTCCCATCATTGGATTGAACGACAATTCGAGACGAATACGGTGCTGTTTAGCGGCATTCTCGACGCCAATTATCAGGTGCAGTTTTTGAAAGACCCCTTCCCCGCCTATTTGATAGCCGACGGCCATTTGAATGGAGAATCTTTTCTGGAAATTGTGGCCGAAAGCGAGCATATGCGCCTGCTACATATTTTGGAGGAAACGCGAAAATTCAAAAAAACAAACCATATTACTGTAAAAACAACCAAAGTCAATGGCGTAGAGCTTGAAGTAAAGATTACATTCACACCCATCTTTGACGGGTTTGGACGAATTAAGGAATACGCCTTCATCGTGCTTGATTTGCAGCCTATTAACACGCATGAGTATATTGATTCCAGCATGCGGCTGAAAATTTGGATGGCAAAACGCGACATAAGCGCAGGCCAGCTTGCAGCTGCCACCGGTATTTCCATCCAGACGATTTCCAAGCTGCGCAATGGAAAAATAAAAATGCCCCAGCGGCTTACGGCTGAACTGATTGCCTCCGAGCTGAAGGTGGACTGCTTAGAGATTTGGCAAAAAATACGCAAATAAGGGATGGTCCCCTTCAGGACCATCCCTTATTTATATACTATTTGTTATTAAGCGGTTCGGCTAGCTGCGCTTTGTCCAGAAAGCTTGTCGGCTCGCCCATGTAATACAGGTGCAGCTCATGCATCGCTCGCGTACAGGCCGTATAAAACAGCTTGCGCTCGTCCTCCCGTCCATAGACTAAGCTTGAAGCATTATACAAAATGACAGCGTCAAACTCCACGCCTTTAGCCAAATAGGAAGGAATAACGACAACCCCCTGCTCGAACGTCGACGTTTCTTTAGCAATTAAGTTTATATCTGGAACGATGGCGGACAAAGCTTCAAAAGCCTGCCTGCTTTCCTCCGCTGTCTTGCCAATAACGGCAATCGAGCTATTGCCTTGTTTCTTGAGCGCCTCGATACGCTGGGCAATTTGCTTCGTCAGCTCTTCCTCGCCAGCAATAGCGGTAATCGTTGGCCATGGACCGCTGCGGTTGAACGGAATAATCCGCTCCCCGCCCGCAATAAAGCTGCTAGTAAATTCAGAAATTTGGCGGGTTGAGCGATAGCTCCTCTCCAATACGACGCGCTCGGTTTCCTGCTCCTCATACATGCCCGACAAGGCATGAAAGCTGTCGCCGACTACAGCATGGGCGAAAATCGACTGGTTCAAATCGCCAAGCGCCGTAATTTTGCTGCTCGGGAATATTTTCTTTAAATAATGGAATTGGAACGGCGAATAATCCTGCGCTTCATCGACGAACAAATGCTTAACCGACGTATTCGTCTGGAAGCCCTCAAGCAGCTCCTTCAAATATAAATAAGGCGTGGCATCCTCATAAAATAATTCCTTACGCGCCAGCTTCTCCGCCGTGCCTTCGCAGATTGCAGCCCAAAGCTGCGGATATTCGCCCTCATGCTCGTTTGTTTCATGAAACAGCTGGCGATACACCTCCGGCATATCCAGAAACTTAAGCCGTTTTACCCGGCTGCGCAGGCGCTTAAAGCGCTCCTGTACAATGATTGCCGCCAGACGGTCGCTCTCCCGCTTATGGTCATCGAAGGAATTTTGCGTAAATCCTTCCTTATCCAGCAGCTCGCTGTAAACTGTATTATACGTTTCGTTATCGAGCAGCTCCATCTCTTCTTCTACCCAGCGCTTGCCCCGCTCCTCGCGCCCGAGGCGGGTCAGCTCCTTGAGCAGCCACTCGGCGGTCATGCGCAGACGGTTCGGAATCGGATGAGAACGATTTTGGCTGTAAAAATGCTCGTGTATTGCCTCGGCTGTAATTAACGTGCGGCCGCGGAACTTCATCGCCCGAAAGCGCAATCCCTTCTCGCCAAGTGAAGCGGCATACCGATCAATCAGCCCAATAAAAGCAAGGCTTGATTTGTAGCGAATCCCTTCAATGCGTGCATCATATTCGCTGCCATGAGCGGCAGAGAGCGTATACTCCAATTGGGAGAATGGGTCCTCCAGATCAAAGGTTTGAACAAGGCGATGCTCCAAATACTGCTGATACGTCGTCTGCTGCATATTTTGCTCGCCGAGCTCCGGCAGTACGGTTGCGACGTAGCTGTTAAACATCGGATTTGGCGAAAAAAGGACGATTTGATCGGCATTCAATGTACCGCGATAGCGATAGAGCAAATAAGCTACCCGCTGCAAGGCAGCTGAAGTTTTACCGCTTCCCGCCGCTCCTTGAACGAGCAGCAGGCGAGCCCGCTCATTGCGGATAATTTGATTTTGCTCGCGCTGAATCGTCGCCACAATGCTTTTCATTTGCGAATCCGACTGCTTGCCTAGCACTGCTTGCAGTATTTCATCGCCAATCGTTACGCCCGTGTCGAACATGCCTTCAATTTCGCCCTGACGAATAATATACTGGCGCTTCAGCGTCATTTCTCCGGAAATTTGCCCACCTGGCGTCTCATATTTTGCAGGTCCCGGCGAATAATCGTAATAGAGGCCGGAAATAGGTGCACGCCAGTCATAAATTAAGTAGTTGGCTCCGCTTTCGTCGAGCAGGGAACCTACCCCCAAATAAATCGGCTCAATCGCCTCGCGGCTCTCGCCATCCTCTACAAAATCAATGCGGCCGAAATACGGCGACTGTGCCAGCTTCTTCAGCAGCCCCAGCTGCTCCATTGCCACGCGGCGCGTCCGTTCCCGTTCCGACAGCAATTCAGCCTGCTGCTTCAAGCTGGCATGCGTCTCCGCAGATTCGGCAGAATCCTCAAAGTTGACCGTTACGTCATCCCAGAAGTTTTTACGAATGTCTACAATGTCCTCGCGCAGATCTCCAGCCTGATCCTGCAAGCCGTCGATTTGCTCCTTGACCCACTTCGTTACCCGATTAACTCGCAGCTGTTCCTGTTCAAGCTCATAATTCGGCATCATAGGTCACGCTCCTTTATATATAAAAGTAGTACTTCCGCAATTGTATAAATAAGAAATAAACATTGCCCGTCTTAAAACAAGCGATTATAATGGCAAAGGCAGAAATATAATCATACATGCTGCATCGCAGCAAAGCAAGCCGCGGTTCGTAAACTCCCGCGTTATCAAAACTAGGAGGTTTTTTTCACATGTTCAACTTGTGGTTCGGCGTTCTTTTTATGCTCGCCCACTTCACGCTTTTTCTCATTTCCTACCGATTATTCGGCAAAGTCGGCATCTTTGCCTGGATTGGCATGGCGACCGTTGTCGCCAATATTCAAGTCGTCAAAACCGTTGATTTGCAATTCGGTACGCTGGCCATCGTTATTACGCTCGGCAATACGATGTATGGCACCATCTATTTGGCATCCGACCTGCTCAACGAGAAATATGGCGAAGCCGATGCCAAAAAAGCGGTCTGGTTCGGGTTCTTCACCTTAATCGCCTCAACCATTATTATGCAGATGGCGCTGCTGTTTAATCCAGCCGAGCCCGGTGTGGAGGCGCAAGCAGCGCTTCAGACCATATTCGGCATGCTGCCGCAAATTGCCCTTGGCAGCCTATGCGCCTATTTTGTCAGCCAATTTCTTGATGTGAAAATTTATTCGCTGCTCAAGCGGCTGTTTCCAGCCCGCAATCAGCTGTGGATACGCAATAACGGCAGTACGATTATTAGCCAATTCGTCGATTCGCTTATCTTTTGTACGATCGCCTTTGCAACTGAATATGAGTTCGATGTGTGGATGTCGATCTTCCTGTCCACCTATGTCATTAAGTTTCTGGTGTCCGTTTGCTCGACGCCGTTTCTATATGCAGCGCGCAGCTTCACGTTCAAGAAAGAATCGATTTAAGTCCGTAATGCAAGGTGAAACGGCTGTCGCCATCCTTTGGCGGCGCGGCGCGTTTCATTCCGAGAAATATAGAGAAAGGATTGCGCTAGGATATCCTTTCCTATATTTCAAGGTGAAACGGCTGTCGCCATCCTTTGGCGGCGCGGCGCGTTTCATTCCGAGAAATATAGAGAAAGGATTGCGCTAGGATATCCTTTCCTATATTTCAAGGTGAAACGG